>JBAPYC010000638.1:0-7734 GCA_049284535.1 Streptosporangiaceae bacterium | reverse complement strand
GCCGGGGAACGGCCCCTGCGCGCGGACGCGCGCCGCAACGTAGAGAAAGTGATGGAGGCCGCGGCGGAGGCCTTCGCCCGGGACGGGCTTGACGTTCCCCTGGAGGACATCGCCCGCAGCGCCGGCGTGCGCGCGGGCACTATCTACAACCGCTTCGGCGGCAGGGAGGGGCTGCTCGACGCCGTGGTCGCGGACGTCGCGGCCGGCTGGCTGCGAGCGGTCATCGACCGCGCCGCCGGGCAGGGCACGGCATGGGGCCGGTTCACCGCCTTCGTGCAGGGGATGTGCGAGGAGCAGGCCGCGGACCCCGTCTTCAACGACGTCTTCTCCCGCCGCTACCCGGACGCGCCCGACCTGCGGGCGGTCTGCGACCAGTCACTGGCCTTCGGCGCCGAGCTCATCCGCGACGCCCAGGCCGACGGCAAGCTCCGGCCCGGCTTCTCCGCCGACGACCTCGCCCGCATCTTCGCCGTCAACGCCTACCTCGTCCGCGACCGCCCGGCGGGAGACGACGGCTGGCGCCGCACCCTCCAGTTCACTCTCGACGGCCTCTGCGCCCAGCCTGACACCTCAGAGTGACGCGAGGACGCCCGCCCGGACGCGGCCAGGCACTCCGGTTCGCCCTGACGACCCACGATCACGGCGCTGACATTCCTGCTCTCGATAACTCCCAGCTCATGGGTCACACAGCTTTGTGAAGGTTTTCACAAAGCGTCTCCGCGGAGACGCGGCGTTACGCTTGGCGGCCTGTCGGCTGGTGCGTTGGCTTGCTGGCTGGTGCGTTGGCTTGCTGGCTGGTGCGTTGGCCGGGGCGCTCAACGGATCTGGCTCGGACTGTGGATCTGTCCCGGGTGGCCGGCGCGTTCGTAGGCTTCGCGCACGGCCGATGCCAGCGTGAGGGCGGCCGGAATGTCGACGTGCCCGGGGCGCAGGCCGAGGATGTTGCCGCCGCGCAGCTCGGCCGGGATGTCCGCGCCGCGCGCGGCGACCAGGGCGTGGAAGTGCCGGTAGTTCTCGCCGAAGTGCAGCAGGTAGGTGGCGGGCGCGCCGGTGGCGGCGGTCACCGCGCCGATCAGGTCGCGGGCCCGGGGGCCCAGGGCGGACAGTTCGTCGTCCGCCAGGCCGGTCAGCAGCTCGGCGTGCCGGCGGACCCGCAGGAAGAACCATCCGGGCACCTCGTAGCCGGGCGGGACCTCCGCGGCCCACAGCTCGTCACGGAAGACCACGGCGGCCGGCGCGGCCTGCTCCATGTCGCACAGCAGACAGCCGCCGGCGTGGGTCCCGGCGTCGGGGAGCGGCATCGGCATGGTTCCCTTCACGAAACCGCGATGGCGGCGGCCAGGTGATCTTCGACCGTGCCCGGCGGGCGGCCCAGCAGGCGTTCGGCGTCGCCCGTGACGAATTCCGAACGGCCGTCGCGGAACAGCTGGTACATCTCCTCGAAGTGCTCGGCTTCCCAGCGCGCCATCCCGCGCTGCTCGAGCTGGCGGCGGACATCGGCCGGGGTGATCTCCCGCAGGGCTGCCCGCTGGCCGGTGCTGGCGCTGATCATGGTGGCGATCTGCGCGTAGCTGACGGCACGCGGACCGGTCAGCAGCAGGGTCTGGCCGTCCCAGTCCCGGCTGGCGAGCACCACGGCGGCGCACTCGCCAACGTCGCGGGCGTTGATGAAGCTGATGCCCGCGGTGCCGATCGGGTTAGGGATCGCGCCGGTCGCCCTGAGCGCGGGCAGCATGATCTGGTCGATCAGCGTCTGCATGAAGGCGTTCGGGCGCAGCACCACGTAGGGCTGCCCGCTGGCCGCCAGGATCTGCTCGATCTCCCAGTGCTGGCGGCACGCCTGCGGGCCGTCCGGGTTGATCGCGGAACTGGTACCGGACAGCTTGACGATGCGGATGCCGGTCCGGCGCAGGCCGCGGATGATCCGCAGCTGCAGGTCGGCCATCTGCCGGTCGTGCGAGGTGAGCAGGAACAGCGCCGTACAGCCGTCGGCGGCGGCGAGCAGGTCGTCATCGGCACCGGGGTCACCGGTGCGGATGTCGGTCCCGGCCGGGAGGACGGCCTGGGCGTGGCCGCCGTCGCGGGCCAGGATCCGGGCGGGCACGCCCCGGGCGGCCAGGGCGCGGACAACATGGGGGCCGACCGTGCCGGTCGCACCCACGACGAGAACGGTCACCGGTCCTCCCGGCAGCGAGTCACGAGCGGGCTAGTCGAAGATCTGGACGGTGGCCGTCGCGGGGATGTCGTCCTGGACGCGGGTGTGGTCGTTGATGTCGCGCCAGATCTCGTAGCCGTGCTCACGGCAGATCTTGCCGTCGCGGCACTGGAACGCGTGCAGCAGCCGGACGCTCACGGTGGTGCCCGGCGGGAACGGGCAGTTCCGGAACCCGTCGCCGGTGATGGTCCACTCGAAGATGCTGTCGTCGAAGACCCACTCCTCGGTCGCGAACCGGTGCATGTTGACGATCTTGTGCACGTTCATCGAGCCGAAGATCTTCAGGTACTCCTGCTTGACGGACTCGATGTCGCGCAGCACGAGGCCGCGGGCGGGCACTTCCCACACGATGTCGTCGGTGTAGACGGCGATCGCCTTGTCGATCGTCTCGGGCGTCTCGTTGTGGAAGTGCTGTTCCACGGCGGCCAGGTTGCGGGCGATCAGGTCGTCGCGCTGGCTGGTGTCGGTCGGTGCGGTCATGGGGCTGCCTTCCTTGGTCAGCGGTGGCTCGCGCGCTTAACGGCACCGTAACCGATATATGTGATAACAGCAACGGGTTGCGGGCAGGCGTGCGGCAGGCTACTGGCGGTGCCGTCTCGCGACCCCAGTCGTGGTCACGCGAAGAGACGCGAGCACGGCCGGCCGCCCACCTTCCGGCCCGGGCGCCCCTTGATCTGCATTACCTACCGGCTTTGTCGTAAATTACGGGAGGGAAGATTCGTGCTAAGCAAGGATGCCGCGGTTCCCAAGGAAGGAAGAAGATCATGCCATTGACAATCGGCGATACGGCTCCGGACTTTGAGGCGGAGACGAGCGAAGGGCCGATTCACTTCTACGACTGGCTCGGGGACAGCTGGGGGGTCCTGTTCTCCCACCCGAAGGACTTCACCCCGATCTGCACCACCGAGCTCGGCTACATGGCCAAGATCAAGCCGGAGTTCGACAAGCGCGGCGTGAAGATCATCGGCCTGTCGGTCGACTCCACCGGGGATCACGAGCGGTGGGCCGCCGACATCGAGGAGACCCAGGGCACGGCGCCCAACTATCCCCTCATCGCCGACAACGAGTTCAAGGTCGCCAAGGCGTACGGGATGCTGCCGGCCGACGTCTCGGGTGACGCCAAGGCACGCACGCCGGCCGACAACCAGACCGTGCGGAACGTGTTCGTCATCGGCCCGGACAAGAAGATCAAGCTGGTCCTGGTCTACCCGATGACGACCGGGCGCAACTTCGACGAGGTCCTGCGGGTGATCGACTCGCTGCAGCTGACGGCCAAGCACAAGGTCGCCACGCCCGCCAACTGGAAGCAGGGCGACGACGTCATCATCGCCGGCTCGGTCTCCAACGACCAGGCCAAGGAGCTCTTCGGCGACTGGGAGTCACCCAAGCCGTACATCCGGATCGTGCCCCAGCCCAGCTGAGTCACGCCCTGGAGCCCCGAGGTGGAGACAGCAAGGACACTCCACCTCGGGGCTTCGGGCAGTGGGCTTAGACAGCCATTCTGCCGCCGCGTACGACCCGGTCAGCGCCCGCGAGGTCAGCGGCCGCTGTGGGCACCGGTCATCATGGCGGCCAGGTCCTCGGGGTGCAGGAACGACGGCGGCGGAGGCGGCCCCCAGGAGAACAGCCCCTGCGCGCCCTCGAGGTCCTGCGGCGTCCAGAGCTGGTCATCGACGATGCAGTCCATGTCGCTGTAGTACTCGCTGAAGTTGCCCGCCGGGTCCTTCAGGTAATAGAAGAAGTTCGATCCGCCGTAGTGCCGGCCCAGGCCCCAGACATGCCGCTCAGGGTGGTCGGTGAGCATCGCGGTGGCACCCCGCCCTACGTCGTCGACGTCGTCGACCTGCCAGGACGTATGGTGCAGGAACGACACGGGGGCCTGCAGGACCAGCACGTTGTGGTGGTCGGTGGAGCAGCGCATGAACGTGCCCGCGCCCTTGATGTGGTCGCTGATCTTGAAGCCGAGACCCTGCACGAAGAACGCCCGGGTGGTCTCGGCCTCGGTGGAGCCGAGCACGGCGTGCCCGAGCTTGCGGGGCTGGACCGGCTCGGTCCGCTGGATCCCGGGCGCCCGGGTGGCGGGGCGCTCGACCCGGCCGGGGCCGTTGTACGGGGTGGGCGGCACGGCCTCCTGGTGCAGGCGGGCGGCGACCTCCAGGTAGGCCTGAGTGCCGGTCGCCTTTTCCACCGCGCTGATCCAGCCCGGCCCGCGCTGTACTTCGATGCCGAGGCGCTGCAGGTTGTCCGCGGCGCGGTCCAGGTCGTCGGGATCATCCACGCCCACGTGCAGGTCGACCAGCCGCCGGGTCGCGGCCGGCACGATACGCAGCTGGCGGCCGCCGTCACGGGTGCCGAACCAGACGTCGGAGCCGGACGAGGCGGCACCGGGCTGGGCGTCACTGGGCTGGGCGGCACCGGGCTGGGTGTCGCCGGCCTGGGCGTCACCGGGCTGGGCGTCACCGGGCTGGAGGCCGAACTCCGCGTAGTACGCGGACGTCTCCTCGACGTTGGGGACGCCCATCGTGATGGAGGTAAGTCGGTGCAGGGCCATGGCCGGTTCCTTCCGGGCAGTGCATTCTAGGCGGGGCAGCCTAGACGGGGCAGTCTTCTCATGATCAGTCTCAGGCAATCCGCGGCGGGCCGGCCACGAACCGGTGCCGCATCTCACCAATGCCTTCGATGTGGCTGGTGAGGATGTCACCGTCGGCGAGCCAGCGCGGCGGGGTGCGGCCCAGGCCGACGCCGGACGGCGTGCCGGTGAAGATCACGTCGCCGGGCAGCAGCGGCAGGCGGGCCGACAGGTTCGCGATCAGCGCCGGGACACTGAAGATGAGCAGGCTGGTGCGGGCAGACTGGACCGGCTCGCCGTTGATCTCGCAGCCCAGCTCCAGGTCGTTGGGGTCGGCGAACTCGTCCAGCGTGACCAGCCAGGGACCGACCGGGCCGAACCGGGGCAGCGACTTGCCCAGGCTGAACTGCGGTGGCGTGGACGCCATCTGGAGTATCCGCTCGGACACGTCCTGGCCGACCGCGTAGCCGGCCACGAACTCCAGCGCCTGGTCGACCGGGACCTGCCAGGCGCGGCGGCCGATGACGGCTACTAGCTCAACCTCCCAATCGACGTGGCCTCCCGGCGGCATCTCGATGTCACCGGCAGGCCCGGTGATGCAGCTGGGGAACTTCGTGAACACCGGAGGCTCCCCGATCGGCACGGGCAACCCGGACTCGGCCGCGTGGTCGCGGTAGTTCAGCCCGATGCCGAACGCCTGCCGCGGCACCGGCGCCGGCGAGCCCAGGGCCTCGACGCGAACCGGCTGGCCGCCTTCCCAGCGGGCGCTGGCTGCCCACGCGGTGAAGGCGTCCCACTCGTCGTAGACGGCCTGCGGGCTGGAGCCGAACCGGCCGCTACTGGTCTTCTCCACGTCGTGGGCGACCTCACGGCCCGGGTCCCCGGTGATGACGACGAGACGGCCGTCCGCGTTGGCGATGCGCATAACGTGAGCTCCAAAGGTGTCAGACCAGCGGGGTGATGTGATCGTCCCTGCCCAGCAGGGCCTTGCCGTAGACCTCGTAGCCGATGACCGGCAAGATCACGGCGTGCCGCGCGGCGACGGCCGAGTCCCGCCAGATGCGCTGCAGCGGGTTGGCCTCGGCGAAGCTGCTGGCGCCGTGCGCGGACAGCAGCAGGTCGATGGCCTTGGTGATGTGCTCGATGGCCCAGCCGGTGTCGGCGCGGACCCGGGCGCGGGCCAGGAAGTGAGGATATTCGCCACGGGCGGCGGCCTGGTCGATGTCGTCGGCGGCCCGGTAGGCGTGCAGGTGGGCGGTGTCGATCCGCATGGCCGCCTCGGCCAGCTGCAGCTGGAAGGCGACCGAGTCGGTCTGTGCCGTGTAGAAGGTGTAGGAGATCGGCTTGGTGGCTGCCTTCTGCCGTACCAGGTCCAGCGCGGCCCGGCCGAGGCCCAGCTGCGGCCCGGCCAGCACCAGCGCGAGCAGCGGGACGAACGCGGAGCGGTAGAGGGCCTCGTCGGAGAACTCGGTTCCGTAGTGCCCCTCGATGGCCGGCGGGACGGACATGATGCGGTGCTCGGGGACGAACACGTCGGTGGCGATCAGGCAGTTGCTGCCGGTGGACTTCATGCCGGCCACGAACCAGGTCTCTTCCAGCTCCAGGTCGGTGCGCGGGATCAGGGCCAGGCCCTGGTCGATGACCTCGCCGCTGGCGTCGGTGAGCGGCAGGCCCAGCACGGCCCAGTCCGCGTGCCAGGACCCGGAGTTCCAGTACCAGCGGCCGGTAACGCGGTACCCGCCGTCCACCTTGCGGGTCTCGGCGGTCGGGGTAAGCACCCCGGAGATCAGCGCGTCGGGGTGGTCCTGCCAGACGTCATCCTGGGCCTGGCCCGGGTACAGCCCGACGAGCCAGGAACACACGTTCAGCAGCGTGACCACCCAGGACGTGCCGCCGTCCGCCTCACCGACCGAGGCGGACACGTCGAGCATGGTGCGCATCGAGGTCTCGTAACCGCCGTACCGCCTGGGCTGGGCGATGCGCAGGATCCCGGCCTGCTGCAGCGCCTGCATGCTCTCCTGCCCCACCCGCCGGTTCTCCTCCCCCGCGGCGGCGTTCGCGCGCAGCAGCGGGTGAAGCTCGCGTACCCGGGCGACGAGCTCCTCCGAGCTGGGAGTCGCGGGCGGCTCGCCACCCGCGGTGGCCAGCTGATCGGCGGTTGCGGTCATGTCAGGTCTCCTCGGAGCGGTGGGAGGCGCGCGCTGTCAGCTGGCGCACGCGGCGATCAGGTCAGCGATGCGAGGGCGGGGACGTTCGGCGAACCGCGAGTGCGTGCCGAAGGTGCGGTGGGCATAGACCAGGGGCGCCAGGTCGGGACGGCTGCTGGCCGCCACGACCAGGCCGAACAGCAGCAGGTGGTCACCGGCTTCGATGCTGCGGTCCAGCTCGCAGACCATCCAGCCGGCCGCGCGGGCCAAACGGGGCAGCCCGTGGTCGGTGAACCAGTCGGCGGCCGCGAACCGGTCACCGCCGCGGCGGGCGAAGGTGGTGGCCAGGCCGCCCTGGGCATGCCCGAGGATGTTGACCCCGAACCGGCCCGTGGCCTGGATCTGCGGCAGCAGCGCGGAGTCGCGGTCGAAAGCCACGCTGACCAGCGGCGGGTTCAGCGAAAGCGAGGCGAACGAGCTGACGGTGGTTCCGTGCGGGCCCGCGTCCGTCGTAGTGGTGACCACGGTCACCGGGGCGCAGACACCGGCCATCACGTCGCGGAACTGCTGCGGCTCGATCATCACGTCTCCTGAGCCGGTCGAATTCTTCATGATGATTACGAACATGTTGCGTCGTGCCTGTTGAATGCGTCAAGGCTTCGCCCGTATTCTTTATGGAGATTTCGTAGCGGCGCGCGGATGACGGGAGGCGAGCGGCGATGCCCACCTCAGCAGGCGACCCGGGCCTCGACCCGCCCGCGCTGCGCCGCCAGGACTGGCTCCGGGCGCGGGCGGCATACGGG
>JBAPYC010000637.1:0-2674 GCA_049284535.1 Streptosporangiaceae bacterium | reverse complement strand
GCTGAGGCCCGGCCTGCGTGGGCGCACCAGCGGTCTGCCTGGGCAGGGGGGCTTCCGCTGGCGCCGGGGTCGGTATGGACTGTGGATCTGTGGTCATCTAACAGCCCCCTTGTGATTTAGCTTGATTGCGTCCCCTTAACTGCCCGGCAAACGAGATGTTATGCGAAGGCGCTGAAGTGGCGCCCGTCACCGAGCGCGCAGCCCAGTGTCCATGCGTGGCGGTATCCGGAGCGTTACCCGCCGAGGTAGGCGAGCACGGCCAGTACCCGGCGGTTGTCGTCATCGGAGGGCTGCAGATCGAGTTTGGTGAAGATCGAGGCCGTGTGTTTGGCGACGGCCCGCTCGGTGATGACCAGCCGCTGGGCGATGGCGGCGTTGGACCTGCCCTCAGCCATCAGGGCGAGCACCTCGCGCTCGCGCGGGCTCAGCACGGACAGTGCCCCGTCATCGGTGTTCCGGGCCAGCAGACGGGCGATGACCTCCGGATCCATGGCGGTGCCGCCGTCGGCCACCCGCCGCACGGCGTCGACGAACTGGGCACTATCGAACACCCGGTCCTTGAGCAGGTAGCCGATGCCTCCTGTGCCGCCCGCCAGCAGCTCGCGGGCGTACAGCTGCTCGACGTACTGCGACAGCACCAGCACCGGCAGCCCGGGGATCTCGCGTCGCGCGGCCAGCGCCGCACGGATGCCCTCGTCAGTGAACGTGGGCGGCAGCCGGACGTCCACGATGGCCACGTCGGGCTGGTCGGCGGCCACCGCGGCCAGCAGGGCGGCGCCGTTGTCCACGGCCGCCGCCACCTGATGCCCGTGGGCCTGCAGCATCCGGGTCAGCCCGTCCCTCAGCAGGAAGAGGTCTTCGCAGATGACAACGCGCACAGGATCTCCATGGTCACCGCGGTCGGGCCGCCAGGCGGGCTGCTGACAGCCAGCACGCCGTCGAATGGCGCCAGCCGCCGCTCAATGCCGCGCAGGCCGGTCCCCCGAGCCGGATCGGCATCGCCGGGGCCGTCGTCGGTGACACCGATGCGCAGCATCCCTCCAGTGTGCCGGATGTCGATCCACGTCTGCCGCGCCCCGGCGTGCTTGGCCACATTGGCCAGCAGCTCGCTGACCGCGAAGTAGGCGGCCGACTCCACCGGCGCGGGCGGCCGGCCCGCCAGGTCGCTGGCCAGGCTTACGCGCAGCGGGCTGTCCAGGGCCAATGCCCGGATGGCCTCGGCCAGCCCGCGGTCGGCCAGCACCGGCGGGTGGACGCCGCGGACCAGAGCACGCAGCTCGGCCAGGGCCTGGACCGAAGCGTCGCGGGCCTCGCGCAGCAGGGCCCGGGCCGCCTCCGGGTTGGTGTCGATGATCTGCCCGGCGGCGTCCAGGGTCATGCCCATGGCCACCAGCCGGGCCTGCGCCCCGTCGTGCAGGTCGCGCTCGATCCGGCGGATCTCGGCCGCGCTGGTGTCCAAGGCCTCACTGCGGGTCTCGGTCAGCCGCAGCACCCGCCGCTCCAGCTCGGCCGGGCCAGGCGCCAGCATCGAGCTGGCCAGCAGCCCGTAGCCGCGCAGCAACGCCGGGGCCGCGAGCACTCCGGTCGCCGCGATGGCCAGGCCGAGCACGATCAGCGAGCCAGCCGAACTGCCTCCGAACGCGGGCCGTGGAATGGTGTGCACCAACTCGGGCCCGACGAACGCGACCAAGCCGACCCCGATAATGATGGCGGCCAGGGCGGCCAGGATGCAGCCCGCCACCCCGTTCACCGCCGTCCAGAGCAGGTCCCGCCATGTAGCCCTGTCCCGCAGCAGCCAGCCCAGTCGCCTGGTGAAGGTCAGCGCGCCCGCGGGTCGCGGCTGGTAGGCCTCGGCGATAGGCACGCCGCACCAGGCTCCGGCCAGCCGCCGGGTCAGGCAGGCCAGGTGGCGCAGGCCCAGCAGAGCAGCCGGCAGACCAAACCGGCCAAGACCGGGACCCACCAGCAGCGCCACGATGGTCAGCAGCAACCGGTGGCTGCTGTCTACGTCGCCGGCTGCGAAGAGCATCACGGCCCCAAGCAAGGTCAAGGCTGGCGCGGCTAGCACGACCAGCAGCAGCCCGAGCTCGGCCAGCATGACACCGGTGAAGGCTAGCCCCCGGGCTGAAGCCGTCAGCCCAGGCACGAGGCCGAAACGCAGCCGGCCGGGGGCGGGCGAGATGGGAACAGCCATGAGATGCCTCCTTTGCCTCCCGGCCAGTCTGCGCCCATCACGTCCGCGCCGTCAGTGACGCTGAGCCCCGAAAGCGGGGTGTACCTAGGTGTACCCAGAGCTGCCGGGCAGCGCGATTAGGGCCGAACGGGCTGGGTTTTCCGCTCCGGTCCCAGTCAGAGCCCAGCCGGACGGCCGTAACACATTGTGAATCATTGGGTTACACAGAGTCGTTACGGGCCATAAAGGAGGGGGGCGCTTTATGTGCCGTCCGCTGGTTTCGGCCCTGTCCGTGCTGGCGCTGCTGGCTGGCCCAGGACCGGCTGCTGCGGCTGTGATGGCACACCCTCCCCCGCATCACGCCCGCAAAACCACGGCCCGCAAGCCGGGCGCGGGGAAGCCGGGGAGAAAGGCAGCCGCGAGAAGAACCGTAGGGAGGGTGGCCGGCGGAAAGACAAGCGGCGGGAAGGCAGGCGGGGGGAAAGGCAGGTGGGGGAAAGG
>JBAPYC010000636.1:0-2434 GCA_049284535.1 Streptosporangiaceae bacterium | reverse complement strand
CGCCGGCACCGTTTGACCGGCCCCTGCACGCACCGCTATGCCGGCTCCTGCGCCGGGGCGGCCCCGGCGCGGCCGGGCCGCACCACCGGATCATACGCATCGAAGGCGCGGGCGCGCTCGTCGATCTGGGCGCGGAGCTCGCCGTGCCGCCGGGCCGTGTCCTGGATCTCGGCGGCGTGCGCCCGCTTCTCGGCCATGGAGATCACCGAGACCGACAGGTCCGTCCAGGTCACCTGGTGGTCCGGGCCCAGCTGGCCGCGGGCGCCGCAGGTGGCGCACTCCACGCCGGCCCCGCGCAGCACCACGACGTCCAGGTGGCACAGCGGGCACAGCCCCGGCGGCCCGAGGTAGCGCGCCTCGCCGGACGGCACCTTGAGCTGGCCGGCCACGTTGCGCCCGAGCAGCGTCGCCCGGCCGGTCGCCGCCTGGTCCAGCACGATCGAGCGCGGCGTGCCCGCGCCCCCGAACTGCACCTGGTCGACGACGGCGATGTGCATGGAGAAGGCGACACTGTGCATGAGCGGCAGGGCCAGCGTCTTCCACTGCGAGGTCAGCGAGCCGCCCACGGCCAGGAACCCGGCCACCCGCGGCTTGAGCACCCGCTCGTCCACCCGGAACGGGACGGCCGGCTCACGGCCCTCCCGGCGCAGGGCCAGCAGCCCCTCGATGATGGCGGCGTCGGCGTTCGGGCCGAGCAGCCGGTCGATGACCAGTTTCAGGGAAGCCGCCACGGTCCGGCTGATGATGGGCGTGCTGACGATCAGCCCGTCACATTCGACCAGCCGGTCCCACAGCCACCACCCGTCGTCCGGCTCCGCCGGGCCCGGCCCGGCCGCGGCCCCTTCCCCAGCTGCGGTACCGGGGAGCCGGAGCTCCTCCAGCCGGACGAGCTCAACTTCCGCCCCCGCCCCGGCCGCGGCTTGCAGCGCCGCCTTCAGCAGGATCTCCGCGCTGCCGTGCGGCTGCCCGCATCCCAGCCCGAGCACGCGGCCACTCGTTCGGTCAGACGGCATCTTCGCCTCCGGAGGCTTGCTGGCTCACTCTCACTGTGAGATATTAACTTCCATACAGTGAATTCTCTACTGCGGGAGCACTGGTCTACCCCGGAAGCACGAGGAGGTGCCGACGTTGGGCCGGCTGGACGGCAAGCGGGCGCTCATCTCGGGCACCGGCGGCGGCATCGGGCGGGCCGCGGCGCTGCTGTGCGCGCGCGAGGGCGCGCACGTGGTCGGCTGCGACCTGAACCCGGAGACCTCCGCGGAGACGGCCGGGCTGGCCCGGGCCGCCGGCGGCCGGATGGACGCCATCGCCCCGGTCGACCTGGCCACCGAGCAGGGCGCCCGGCGCTGGGTCGATGCCGCCGCTGAGCTGGCCGGTGGCGTCGACATCCTGGTCAACAACGCCTCGGCCATCCGGTTCGGTCCCATCGACCAGCTGTCCTGGGCGGACTGGTCCTTCACCATCCGCAACGAGCTCGACATCGTGTTCCTGGTCACCCGCGCGGCCTGGCCGCACCTGGTGGCCGCCGGCGGCGGGTCGGTCGTCAACGTGGCGTCGATCTCGGCCTCGCGCGGCGCGTTCTTCATGCCGCAGAACGCGCACGGCGCGGCCAAGGGCGGCGTGCTCGCGCTGACCTACCAGCTGGTGATCGAGGGCGGCCCGCACGGCATCCGGGTCAACGCGGTCAGCCCGGCCATGACCGAGACACCGCACACGGCCCCGCTGCTGGCTGACCCGCAGGGGCCGGCGGCGAGCATCGCCGCCCGGATACCGCTGGGCCGCTGGGGACAGCCGGAGGACGTCGCGCACGCCATCTTGTTCCTGTGCTCGGACGAGTCGTCCCACGTGAGCGGGGCGAACATCCCGGTGGACGGCGGAGCCGCGGTGGTCGGATGACGGCCGGGCGCCTGCTGATGCGCGGCGAGGTGGGTTACGAGCAAGCCCGGGCCGGCCCCATCTTCAACGCGCGCCGCCCGGACCGGTTCCCGGCCGCGATCCTGGTCGCGGCCGGCGACGACGACGTGATCGACGGCGTGCGGCTGGCGGCGGCGCGTGGCTGGCCGGTCAGCGTGCGCTCCGGCGGGCACTCCTGGGCCGCCTGGAGCCTGCGCGACGATGCCCTGCTGATCGACCTCGGGGCCCTGCACGACATCAGCTACGACCCGGCCACCGGGATCGCCGCCGTGCGCCCGGCCGTCAAGGGCGGCCTGGAGCTGGCGCCGTTCCTGGCCGGACGGGGCCGGGCCTTCCCCGGCGGCCATTGCGCCTCGGTCGGCCTGGGCGGCTTCCTGCTGCAGGGCGGCCAGGGCTGGAACAGCCGGGACCGCGGCTGGGCCTGCCAGAGCGTGGTGGGCCTGGACGTGGTGACGGCCGACGGCGCGCTGCTGCACGCCGACGCCACGGAGCACGCCGACCTGCTGTGGGCGGCGCGCGG
>JBAPYC010000635.1:0-6901 GCA_049284535.1 Streptosporangiaceae bacterium | reverse complement strand
CGCGGCGGCCGGCCTCGCCCTGCTGACAGCAGGGCTGGCCGCGGGCGTACGCGACAACTCCCTGGTCAGCGAGCACCTGCGCCCGATGCCGCCCTACGACGCGGGACCCGAGGCCGCCGCCCTGGGCGCCACGGCCATGATCGACATCAGCGACGGCCTGCTGGCCGACCTGGGCCACATCGCGCGGGCCAGCGGCGTGCTCGTCGACCTGGCCCCGGACCGGCTGGGGCCGGACCCCGAGCTGCTCGCCGCCGCCGGTTCCCTTCCATCAGGCCGAACGGGCGGGCCGCACGCTCCCGTGCTCCCCTCCAGCCCCGGCAAGCAGGCGCTGGCCTGGGTCCTGACCGGCGGCGAGGACCACTCGCTGGCCGCCACGTTCCCGCCAGGCACGCGCCTGCCCGCCCGCTGGCGGGTCATCGGCGCCGTGAAAGACCGCACGCCGAATGCCCGCACGGCAGATGCCCGTGCGGGTCGGTCGGAAAACGGCGATGTCGTCGTCGGTGGCCAGCCGTGGGAACAGCCCCCCGGCTGGGATCACTTCGCTGCGGGCACCCCTAGCGGGTGACCTTGCCCGCCTTGATGCAGGAGGTGCACACCTTCAGCCGCTTGGGCGTGCCGCCAACCCTGGTCCGGACATTCTGGATGTTCGGGTTAAAGCGGCGGCGGGTGCGGCGGTGCGAGAACGAGACGTTATTGCCGAAGCCCGGCCCCTTGCCGCATATGTCGCAGACGGAAGCCACAGGTCGCTCCATTACTAGGGTTTCGGGTACGTGGGTGTTTCAGTACTGGGGTGTTTCGGTACTAGGGTTACGGGTCTAGGTGACGCCGCGTCCGCTCCCGGGCGGATCAGGCAGCCGTCGAAGCTTATCCGATGCCCCGCGCCTTAGGCGAACCGGCTGAACCCGAACTGGACCGCAATGTCAGCTGGTCCTCTTATGCTGCCAGGTGTGACCACGCTGCGCGATCCGCTCGTCCGGCCGCTGGGCGCCAAGACGGCCAATCCCCTCGAAGCCGTCTTCGGCATGCGCACCGTGGGTGATCTGCTGCGGCACTACCCGCGCCGCTTCTACACCCGCGGCGAGCTATCCGACCTGGCCTCGCTGCGCGAGGGCGACCACGTCACCGTGCTGGCCCGGGTCGCCTCGGTCAAGGAGATTCAGCTGCCGCACCGGCAGGGGCAGCGCGGCCGCAGGACCCGGCTCGAGGTCGTCGTCACCGATGACCGCGACAAGCTGCTGCTGACGTTCTTCTCCGGGGTCCACATGTACCGGCGGGTCCTCGTCCAGGACATGGTGGGCATGTTCGCGGGCACCGTGTCCAGCTTCCGCGGCCGCCGCCAGCTGGTCCACCCGGAGTGCGAGATGCTGCCCGGGGCCGCGCCCAACGCCGACCTGACCCCCGAGCTGGCCGCGGAGTTCGCGGCCGAGATGATCCCGGTCTACCCGGCCAGCGCCAAGTTCAGCTCGTGGAAGATCGCCAAGTCCATCCAGGTTCTGCTGGACACGCTGGACCTGGGGGAGGACCCGCTGCCGGCCGCGCTGCGCGAGCGCGAGGGCCTGGTGGGCCGGGCCGAGGCCATCCGGGCCATCCACCGGCCGCTGGACCGGGACGACTGGAAGCGGGCCAGGGATCGCCTGAAGTGGGATGAAGCCTTCATGATGCAGGCGGCCCTGGCTCAGCGCCGGATGGCGGCCGCCGCCATGCCGGCTATGCCGCGGCCGCGCGTCGACGGGGGAATCGCGGACGAGTTCGACGCCCGGCTGCCGTTCAAGCTCACCGGGGGTCAGGTCGCGGTGGGTGAGGACATCGCCGCCGACATGGCGTGCGCCTATCCCATGCACCGGCTGCTGCAGGGCGAGGTTGGCTCGGGTAAGACGGTGATCGCGGTCCGGGCCATGCTCCAGGTGGTGGACGCGGGCGGGCAGGCCGCCCTGCTGGCCCCGACCGAGGTGCTGGCCCAGCAGCACTACCGCTCGATAAAGGACATGCTCGGCCCGCTGGCCCAGGCCGGCCAGCTCGGCGCGGCCGAACACGCCACCGGTGTCGCCCTGCTCACCGGGTCGGTCAGCGCGGGCGCCCGGCGGGCGGCCCTGTCCGACGTGTTCACCGGCGACGCGGGGATCGTCATCGGCACCCACGCCCTGCTCGAGGAGCAGGTCCAGTTCGCCGACCTGGGGCTGGTGGTGATCGACGAGCAGCACCGGTTCGGCGTGGAGCAGCGGGACGCGCTGCGCGCCAAGGCGGCCGACAACCGCCCGCACGTCCTGGTCATGACGGCCACACCCATTCCGCGGACGGTGGCCATGACCGTCTACGGGGACCTGGAGACCTCCACCCTGACCGAGCTGCCAGCCGGCCGCTCGCCCATCGCTACCCACGTCGTGCCCGCGGCGGACAAGCCGCACTTCCTGGAGCGGGCCTGGGAGCGCGTCCGGGAAGAAGTGGCCAAGGGCCAGCAGGCCTACGTGGTGTGCCCGCGCATCGGCGACGAGACCGGCGACTCCGGCACTGACTTTGACGGCGCTGATTCCGACGGCGCTGGCTCCGACGGCGCCGACCCCGGCGGCGCCGATCCCCAGGACGAGGACCTCGGCCTGGACGGCGACGTGGACCTGTCGCACGGCGTCCCACGCGGCCTGGTGCGGGGCCGCCGCCAGCCGCTGTCGGTGCTGGATGTGGCCGGTACGCTCAGCGCCGGCCCGCTGGCCGGGCTCCGGCTCGGCATCCTGCACGGCCGCCTGCACCCGGACGAGAAGGACCGGGTCATGCGCGAGTTCGCCGCGGGCGACATCGACGTCCTGGTCGCCACCACCGTGATCGAGGTCGGCGTCGATGTGCCGAACTCCACGGTGATGGTCATCATGGACGCCGAGCGGTTCGGCGTATCCCAGCTGCACCAGCTGCGCGGCCGGGTCGGCCGGGGGAGCGCCCCCGGCCTGTGCCTGCTGGTCAGCGAGGCGCCCCCGGCCAGCCCGTCCCGGGAACGCCTCGAAGCGGTCGCCGCCACCGTTGACGGTTTCGAGCTCTCCCGCCTCGACCTCGAGCAGCGCCGCGAGGGTGACGTCCTCGGCGCCACCCAGGCCGGCCGCCGCTCCAGCCTGCGCCTGCTCCAGCTGCTGGTCGACGAGGACCTGATCATCCGCGCCCGCGAGGAAGCCACCGCCGTGGTCTCCGCCGACCCCTCCCTGGCCGGCCACCTCGCCGTCCGCGACGCCATCGAAGAACTTCTCGGCGTCCAGGCCGAATACCTCGACAAGACCTAGCCCCCCGGCCGGTCTTCCTCACGTCGCCGGTGGCTGCGGCCCCGAGACCTAGCCCCGCGACCCCCGCTCCGCCCGCAGGCCGCTCCCGTCAACCTCGCCTGCACCACCTGCCGCACAGCACCAGCACGGATTCAATGAATGTGGCGTTCTACACAATCTTTTACGTAGAGATCCGCATTCATTGAATTGCTCCCCGGCGCCACCGCACCCAGCGCCCCCAACCAGTTCGCCCCACCGCCCCAGCTCTCCAACCCACCCGCACCTGACGTTCCGTCTCGCGCCCGCTGCTCACCGTCACGACCCTGGGGCGAGGTATGGCGCCTGAGCAGCAAGCGTGCACACTTAAGGGGTGGCACGCGTTATCGCTGGCGAAGCGGGTGGCCGTCGGCTCGTGGTCCCGGAGGGACGCCAAACACGGCCGACGAGCGACCGGGCCCGTGAGGGGCTGTTTGCCACTGTCGCCTCCATCGTGGGGCCGCTGGACGGGGCACGGGTGCTCGATCTGTACGCGGGATCGGGCGCGGTCGGCCTGGAGGCGCTGTCCCGGGGCGCGGAGCACGTGCTGCTGGTAGAAAGCGGCGCCCGCGCCGCCCGCGTCATCCGGCAGAACGTCGAGGCCATCGGCCTGCCCGGGGCGCAGATCGCGATCGACCGGGTCGAACGGGTGTTGACCCGCGGTCCCGGGGAAGCTCATTACGACGTGGTGTTCGCTGATCCGCCCTACGTCCTGGCCGATGCCGAGGTGGCCCGGGTGCTCACGCTGCTCACCGAGCACGGCTGGCTGGCCCCAGGCGCGCTCGTCATTATGGAACGGGCCACCCGGTCCGGCCCGGTGTACTGGCCAGACGGGTTTACGCCCGACCGGTCGCGCCGCTACGGGGAGGCGACCTTCTGGTACGGCCGCCGATCTTGACCCCTCCAGTCCTCGCCGAAGAGCAGAAAGGGTGGAAGCGCGTGCAACGCGTAGTCTGTCCGGGTTCTTTTGACCCCGTCACCAACGGTCACCTCGATATCATCGCCCGGGCCGCCGGGGTATACGACGAGGTCGTGGTGGCCGTGCTGATCAACGTGACGAAGAAGAGCCTGTTCACCGTCGACGAGCGCGTCGGCATGCTGCAGCAGGTCACCAGCCAGTACGCCAACGTGACCATCGATCGCTTCCACGGGCTGCTGGTGGATTTCTGCGCCGCCAACGGGATCTCCGCCGTAGTCAAGGGACTGCGTGCGGTCAGCGATTTCGAGTACGAGATGCAGATGGCCCAGATGAACTACCGGATGGCCAAGGTCGAGACGATGTTCATGGTGGCCAACCCCGACTATTCTTTCCTGAGTTCCAGCCTGGTCAAGGAGATCGCCCGGTACGGTGGCGACGTCAGCGGGCTGGTCCCGGACTTGGTGCTGGGCCGGCTGCGCGAACGCCTGGCCGAGGAGTAGCGCCCGCGCATTACTCCGGAGTAGCGCCCGCAGGAATACCGGCGTGACGCCGTTGAGTTGGGAATAGTGCGCACCGCCGGTAGGCTATGCGCTCGGTTTCCCTTAGCTTTTACGCGAGTAAACTGTCATGCCCAGCACACGTACCAACGCACCTCGTGGCGCCCTCGTCTTCGACATGCGCCAGCTCGGCCGCCAGGCGGGGTCTTCGCTGACCCTGCACCGGACCGTGCCGGCCCCCGAAGACATGCGCCTCGAGCTCGTCGGCGTCCCGGTCGGCGCCGACGTGGACCTCGACGTCCGGTTCGAGGCGGTGTCCGAGGGCGTCCTGGCCACCGGCACCGCGGCCGTCCCGGTCGCGGGTGAGTGCGCCAGGTGCCTTGGCCCGCTGACCGACAACATCGAGGTCGGCTTCCAGGAGCTGTACCTGTACGACGACGGGCACCGGGCCCGCGACGCTCACGGGCGGCAAGACGCCCACGGGCGGCAAGACCTTCGGGGACGGCAGGACACCCGCGACCGGACCGAACGGCATGACGAGGCCGAAGAGGCTGACGACGAAGAGCTCTACTATCTCGACGGCGACCAGCTTGACCTCGAACCGGCCCTCCGGGACGCGGTCGTGCTGTCGCTGCCGATGTCGCCGCTGTGCCGGGACGACTGCCCCGGGTTGTGCGCCGAATGCGGCGTACCGCTCGCGGAGGCCGGCCCGGACCACCGGCACGAGGACGCGGCCGACCCCCGGTGGGCCGCCCTCAAGCAGTTTGACCAGGAAAGTACCCAACAGGACCGGCGCGCCCGCGCCACCGACCTACAGGAGGGCTGACGTGGCGGTTCCCAAGCGGAGGATGTCCCGCAGCAATACCCGCAGCCGACGTGCGAACTGGAAGACCACAGCTCCCTCGCTGGTGAGCTGCCCGCAGTGCCACTCACCCAAGCTTCCGCACGTGGCCTGCCCGACCTGCGGCACCTACCGGCGGCGCCAGGTCATCCAACCATCCTGAAAGAGCTGACCGGTCCCGGCCAGCCAGGAATTACCGAACGCGCCTGGCCGGGCAGCATCAGCCAATGCTAGGAGGAGGGCGCGTTGGGCGTCATGAGCCGGTCCTGGGACGGCGGTGTCAACGCCGGGAAAGATCCCGCTGAGCTCGCCCGCGCTCTCGGCGTGCCCATTACGCCCGCGTCGCTCGAACGTGCTCTGACCCACCGCTCCTTCGCCTACGAGAACAACAACCCCCCGACGAACGAGCGGCTGGAGTTCCTCGGCGATTCCGTCCTCGGCCTGGTCGTGACCGACACCCTGTTCCGCAACTACCCGAACCTGCCCGAAGGGCAGCTGGCCAAGCTGCGGGCCGCGGTAGTCCAGATGGGCGCCCTGGCCGGGGTGGCCCGCGAGCTTGACCTTGGCTCCTACGTGCGGCTCGGCCGCGGCGAGCAGGTGACCGGCGGCCGGAACAAGCCCTCGATCCTGGCCGACACCCTCGAGGCCGTCATCGGCGCGGTGTACATCGACTGCGGGCTGCCCGCGGCCAGCAAGCTGGTGCACCGCCTGTTCGACCCGGTCATCGTCAAGTCGGCCCAGCTCGGCGCCGGGCTGGACTGGAAGACCTCGCTGCAGGAGCTCACCGCCGGCCACATGCTCGGCGTGCCCGACTACCAGGTCGAGGAGAGCGGGCCGGACCACCAGAAGTCGTTCCGCGCGGTGGTCCGTGTGGGCGGCCGGATGCTTGGTTCCGGGGTCGGCCGGAGCAAGAAGGCCGCCGAGCAGCAGGCGGCCGAGGCGGCCTGGCACACGATCACGGCGGAGTACGCCGATCCCGCGCTGCCGGCCGGCGGAGTCGCCGGGTCCGCCGGCGGCCCCAACGGGCTGAAGGAAAATCGCGGGCCGAAGGAAAACGGCGAGCGAGGGGAAAACAAGGACAACGGGGAAGATCCGGGTCCCGCGCGGGAGCGGTGACGGGTGCCTGAGCTCCCCGAGGTCGAGACGGTCCGCCGTGGCCTCGACCTGCACGTAGGCGGGCGGACTGTCGAGACCGTCCAGGTGCTGCACCCGCGCGCCGTGCGCCGCCATCTGGCCGGAGCCGCCGACTTCGAGGCCGCGATGGCCGGGCGGAGCCTGGACGCGGCCCGGCGGCGCGGCAAGTACCTGTGGCTGTCGGCCGGCGAGGACGGCCTGCTCGCGCATCTGGGCATGAGCGGCCAGCTGC
>JBAPYC010000634.1:0-1816 GCA_049284535.1 Streptosporangiaceae bacterium | reverse complement strand
CTCCGGCCGCCCGGACAGGGCCGCGACGAACACCGCGAACAGGCCCAGCGTCAGCAGGCGGCGCGCGTGCCGGGACGACCGCCAGCGGAGCTCGACCTGGGCCCCGGCTGCGCTTGAACCCCGCCCGTTCGGCCTGATCTGATCCGGCATCAGCCGGCGACCGCCCGCGCCTGGTCGCGGCGGGCTTGTGCCGCTGGGTCGGTCTTGGGTGTCGGCACCGAGGCGAGCAGCTTGGTCATGACCTCGTCGGAGGAGACCTGGCGCACCCACAGCTCGGGCCGCAGCGTCACCCGGTGCGCCAGGGCCGGCACCGCGACCTGCTTGATGTCGTCTGGTATCACGTAGTCGCGCTGGTTCAGCAGCGCCTGGCCGCGGGCCAGCTGGACCAGGGCCAGCCCGCCGCGCGGGCTGGCACCGACCTGGACCTGCGCGTCCTTCCTGGTCGCGGTCACGATGGCCACGATGTAGTCGAGCAGATCAGCGCTCACTTCCACGCGCTCCAGCGACTCCCGCATGGCCAGCACCCCGTCCGGGCTGGTGACCGCACCGAGCGCCACCTCCTCGTGCGCCCGGTCCACCCGGCGCCGGAGCATGTCCGTCTCGTCGCCGGTGGTCAGGTAGCCCAGCCGCAGCCGCATCAGGAACCGGTCGAGCTGGGCCTCAGGCAGCTCGTAGGTGCCCTCGTACTCGATCGGGTTGTCCGTGGCCAGGACGATGAAAGGCTGGGGCAGCCGCCGGGTGGTCCCGTCCACGCTGACCTGGCCCTCGCCCATGGCCTCGAGCAGCGCCGCCTGCGTTTTGGGCGGGGTCCGGTTGATCTCGTCGGCCAGCAGCAGCTGGGTGAACACCGGTCCGGGCCGGAACACCATCTCGGCCGAGCGCTGGTCGTACAGCGGTGCGCCGACCACGTCCGAGGGCAGCAGGTCCGGGGTGAACTGGATGCGGGCGAAGTCCAGGCCGAGCACCTGGGCGAACGAGCGGGCGATGAGCGTCTTGCCCAGGCCGGGCAGGTCCTCCAGCAGCACGTGGCCGCCGGCCAGGATGCCGATCAGCACCAGCTCCAGCGTCCGGCGGCGCCCGACCACCGCCCGCTCGAGCTCGTCCAGGATGGCGGTGCACTGCTGGGCCGTTTCTTTGGTGCCAATCACAGCTTCTCCAATCGGTCCAGGAGCCGGGCCAGCGTGCGCGGCGGAATGCCCCGCCGGTCGTGACCATAGTCCCGCGACGGCGTATCTTCGGGCCGGGCCGCCGGGTCGATCCACGTCCACAGGTCGGCATCGCGCGCGCTGCGGCATAGCAGCGCGCGGGCCGCGTGCGGGTAGTCGTACAGGTTGACGCCGTGCCGTTCGGCCAGCCGGGCGGCCAGCAGGTGCTCGAGCACCGGGCGCAGCTCGTGGTCGTAAAAGCCCTGGCTATCCATGGCCGTCTTGACCACAAACCGGCGGTGGGAGTAGCCGGACAAGGTCCGGGCCGTCGGCTTCTCCCGGGCCGTCTTCGCGGCGTCGGGCGTCAGCTGCGGCAGCAGGGCGCGCAGCACGACCATGGCGATGGCCGTGGCGGCGACCGCCACCACGGCCAGCCCGTTCCACCCGGCCACCAGGTAGCCGGCCACCGCCGTCGCCGCCACCAGGACCCCCGCGATGACGATTTCCGGCATGACGCCGAGCCACGGGCTGACCGTGGCCCCGGCGTCCGCCTGTTCCGGGCCGGGTTCCGGCTGGTCCTGGCGGGGTGCCGGGCGGGTCACGAGCCACCTCCGCCTGGCTCGGCCGCGGCTGCGCGGTCGTCCGCGGCTGCATGGTCGTCCGCGAGCGCG
>JBAPYC010000633.1:0-13937 GCA_049284535.1 Streptosporangiaceae bacterium | reverse complement strand
GCCTAGTCCACGCCCCGCTCCCCGCTCCCCGCTCTCCGCTCCGCTCCCCGCTCCGCTCCCCGTTCATGATCATGGGCATTTTCGAACACTATTTAGTCAAAAATGACCATGATCATGAAACCGCGGCCCCGAGGGTGCGGCGCAGGAAGTCGAGCTGCAGCCGCAGCAGGTTCTCCGCGACCGTCTCCTGCGACGCCATGTGGGTGATGCCGGACAGCGGCAGCACGGTGTGCGGGTAGCCGGCCGCCAGCAGGGCACCGGACAGGCGCAGCGTGTGCGCGACGACCACGTTGTCGTCCGCCAGCCCGTGGATGATCATCAGGGGCCGCGGCTCGGCCGCCCGTTCGGGCAGATCCAGCAGCGAGGAACGCTCGTAGGCCTCTGCGTCCTGACCGGGCTGCCCCAGATAACGCTCGGTGTAGTGGGTGTCATACAGCCGCCAGTCCGTGACCGGCGCGCCGGCGATGGCCGCGTGGAAGATGTCCGGGCGGCGCAGCACGGCCAGCGCGGCCAGGAAGCCGCCGAAAGACCAGCCCCGGATCGCCACCCGGCTGGTGTCCAGCGCATCGAACCGCCCCGCGGCTTCGGCCAGCGCTTCGACCTGGTCCTCCAGCACCGGGCTGGCCAGGTCGCCGGCCACTGCCCGTTCCCATTCGGGGCCGCGGCCAGGGGTACCGCGGCCATCCGCGATCACCACGCCGAACCCCTGGTCGGCGAACCACTGCGAGGTCAGGTAGGCGCCTCGCGCGCTCAGCACCCGCTGGGCGTGCGGCCCGCCATACGGGTCGAGCAGCACCGGCAGCCTGCCCTGATCCGGCTCGTACCAGGAGGGCAGCAGCACCGCGGTCCGGATCTCGCGGGATCCGGCGCCGAACAGGACCGGCCGCGGCGTGGGCACCGCGGGCCGTTCGGCCAGCGAGGCCACCTCGGCGACCCGCTGGCCGTCCCGCTCCACCCGGACGATCACGCCGTCCTGGCCGAGCCCGCGGCTGGCCAGCACGGTCGTCCCGCCGGCCCGGGCGCCGCCGTGCACGCCGGCGCCCTCGCTCACCTGCGTCAGCCCGGCCGGTCCCCAGGCCCACACCCCGATCTCGGTCGGCTCGGCCGAAGCCTGGAACAGCACCGTGCCGCCATCCACACTGAGCACATCGCGGACCTGCAGGTCCGGCGGGGTGACCGGCTCGGCGCCGGCGGCCAGGTCTCCAGCTGCCGTGTCCCCGGCTGCCGTGTCCCCGGCTGCCGTGTCCCCAGCTGCCGGATCCAGGATCAGCAGCCGCCGGGCGCCGTCCCGGTCCGCGGTCCACACGATCCGCCCGTCGCCGGTCCAGGAGGGCACGCCCGGGACGATCTCCAGCCAGACCGGGTCGGTGTCCTCACGCAGCACGGTGGCCTGGCCGCTGCCCACCTCGACCGTGAGCAGCCGCAGCGTCCGCTGGTCCCGGCTCTGCACCACCACCAGCGGGTCATGCCCGGCCTCCCAGGCCACCGTGACCAGGTACGGGAACTCCTGCGGGCCGGTGTCCACCGGCACGGTGCCGCCGTCCAGCCGGGCCAGGTGCAAGGTGACCTCGGCGTTGGGCGTGCCGGCCGCCGGATAGGCCACCTCGGCCGGCTGCCGCTCCGGATTGGCCGGATCGGCGATGTGCCACCGGTTCACCGGTGACTCATCCACCCGTGCCACCAGCAGGGCCGTGCCGTCCGGGGACCACCAGTAGCCGCGGGTGCGGCCCATCTCCTCGGCCGCGACGAACTCGGCCAGCCCGTAGCTCACCTGGTCCGAGGCGTCCGGCCCGGCCACCGCCAGGTCCTCGTCCGGCCCGTCCAGGCTGGTGACCCGCAGGGCGCCCGCGCTGACGTAAGCCAGCCGCCGCCCGGCCGGGTCGGGCCGCGGGTCCAGCGCCTGCCCGTGGGTAGACACCGTGTGCGGTGTCGCGTCCGGCTTGGTCAGGCTGACCGTCCAGACCTGGCCACCCCAGGCGAAGGTGGCCATGGTCACGTCGGCGTCGGTGGCGTACGCCACCACGCCGCCGGCCGATTCCCGGACGCGCTCGCGGCGGGCCCGTTCGGCGGCCGGGAGGTCCTGCTCGTCCCCGCCCAGCGTCCGCGGGTCGGCGACGACCCGTTCCTGCCCGGTCCCGGCATCGAGCACCCACAGGCAGGTCACCGGGTCGTCGCCGCTCCTGGTGCGCAGGAACGCGATCCGGGCGCCATCGGGCGAGATCCGGAAGGCCCGCGGCACGCCCAGCGTGAACCGCCTGGTCCTGGCTTCCTGGCGCGGGAAACTCTCGGTCATGCCAGCCATCTTGCCAGTGCGCCGGCACCGGCCGCCCGGGCGGTACGCTCGCGGTCATGAGCTCGGCGCCTGCTGATACTGGATCTGGCGGGCGGCGGCTGCTGCTCGTGCACGCGCACCCCGACGACGAGTCCATCGGCACCGGCGCGACCATGGCCCGGTACGCGGCCGAGGGCGCCCAGGTCACGCTGGTCACCTGCACGCTCGGCGAGCTCGGCGAGATCATCCCGCCGTCCCTGGCCCACCTGGCCGCGGACCGCGATGACCGGCTGGGGGAGTACCGGATCGGCGAGCTGGAGGCGGCCTGCGCCGAGCTCGGCGTGACCGATCACCGGTTCCTGGGCGGCCCCGGCCGGTGGCGCGATTCCGGCATGATGGGCACGCCAGGCAACGACGACCCGCGCTGCTTCTGGCAGGCCGACGTGGAGGTCGCGGCCGCTTTCCTGCTCGAGATCATCGACGAGGTCGCACCGCAGGTGCTGGTGACCTACGACGCCAACGGCTTCTACGGTCACCCCGACCACATCCAGGCCCACCGGGTAGCCTGGCGCGCCTTCGAGCTGGCCGCCCAGCGGCCCGGCGGCGGCCCGGCCAGGTTCTACGCCACCGCGGCGCCGGACTCGCCCGCGGTGACCACCGAGATCGAGGCGGAGGCCTGGTTCGACCGCAAGATGGCCGCTATGCGGGCGCACGCCACCCAGATCAGCGTGTGGCCGCCGTACTACGCGCTGACCAACAACATCCGGCAGAAGTCCTCCGGCACCGAGCGCTACACGCTGCTGGCCGGCCCGCGCGGTCCGGCCGGCGCGGCGGGCCGGGAGACGGACCTGTTCGGCTGACCCGTCCAGGTGTCCCCGGCCGGCTCACCCGTGCCCTCTATCCTGGGCGTCATGAACGAGCGCTCGCTGCTGGGCGCCGGCGTGTACGCCATGCTGTTCGTGCTCGGCGTGGCGGAGGGCATGGTCGGCAGCTTCCAGTTCAGCCGGACGGCCGGCTCGGTGCCGGTCGCCGCACTGGCGTTCTGCCTGCTCATCCTCATCACCTGCGCGCTGGCCGGCTGGGCCCTGGGTGCGGTCAGCGGGGCGCTGGTGCCGGGCATCGGCTGGATCCTGGCCTCGTTCCTGCTGTCCATGCCGGTCAGCAACGGCAGCGTGATCATTACCAACTCCGGCCCGGGCAAGTGGTACCTGTACGGCGGGACGATCTGCGTGCTGCTCGGCGTGGCCGCCACGTTCGGCCTGTGGGTCCGGCGGGAGGCCCGTGACTGACCCCGTGACCGACCCTGCGACTGACCCCGTGACCGACCCTGCGACTGCCTCCGTGACTGACCCTGCGACTGACGCTGCCGCGGCCGGCTTCCGGCTCGCCGTCGGTCAGTTCGCCAGCGGCGTCGTGGTCGTGACGACCAGCGGCGGTCAGGCCGCCGCGGTAAGCGCCTTCGCGTCAGTCTCGCTCGAGCCGCCGCTGGTGCTGTTCTGCGCGGCGAAGACCAGCCCCTTCCACGACGCGGTACTGGCCGCGGGGGAGTGGGCTGTGTCAATCCTGGCCGACGACGCCGAGCCGACCGCCTGCTGGCTGACCACCAGCAGCCCCCCGTCCGGTGCCCAGCTCGATGGCATCCCGCATTATCCCGCCCCGGTCACCGGCGCGCCGCTGCTCGCCGGCGCCCTGGCCACCTTGGAGTGCCGCACCGACGCCGTGCACGACGGCGGTGACCACACCATCATCATTGGCCGGGTCCTAGCCGCCTCCACCCCGAACGCCGCGGCGGCCGGCACACCTCTGCTCCGGTACGTCGGCGCCTACCGCCGCCTTCGCCCCCTCGACTAGCCGCCTGGGCGGCCGCCGCCCGCTCCCGCCCGGGCCCCTGGACCTTTGCATGGATCCCCCCCGACATGCGGGGGAGATCCACAATCCTTGTCGCCGGCTATCCGATCGCGTCGGCGATCCGCTCCAGGCCCCAGTCGAGGTCGTCCTCGCTGATAATCAGCGGCGGGGCGAGCCGGATCACGGTCCCGTGCGTCTCCTTGGCCAGCACGCCCCGGGCAGCCAGCCGCTCGCAGACTTCGCGGCCGGACAGCGAGGTGAACTCGACGCCGGCCCAGAGCCCGCGTCCGCGGACGGCCCGGACCGCGCCGGATGGCAGCGCAGCGAGCCCGGCGTGCATCTTCTCGCCCAGCGCCGCCGCCCGTGCCTGGTACTCCCCGGTGCGCAGCATGGCGATGACCTCCCGGGCGACCGCGCAGGCCAGCGGGTTGCCGCCGAAGGTGGACCCGTGCTGCCCCGGCTGCAGCACGCCGAGCACCGGCCAGGTGGAGACCACGGCCGAGACCGGCACGATGCCGCCGCCGAGCGCCTTGCCCAGCAAGTAGGCGTCGGGCTTGACCCCTTCGGCCTGGCAGGCGAACGTGAACCCGGTGCGGCCCAGCCCGGACTGGATCTCGTCCGCGATCATCAGGACGTCGTGGTCGGTGCACAGCTGGCGGACCCCGGCCAGGAAGCCGGCCGGCGGCACGACCACTCCGGCCTCGCCCTGGATCGGCTCGACCAGTACGCCGACCACGCGCTGGCCCAGGTCGCGGATGGCCGCGGACAGCGCGTCCAGGTCGCCGTAGGGAACGACCCGGAAGCCCGGCGTGTACGGGCCGAAGTCGTCCCGGGCGTCAGGGTCGGTGGAGAAGCTGACGATGGTCGTCGTCCGGCCGTGGAAGTTCCCGGCGAACGCGATGATCACGGCCTGGTCGGCCGGAACTCCCTTGACCGTGTAGCCCCACTTGCGCGCGACCTTGATCGCGGTCTCGACCGCCTCGGCGCCGGTGTTCATCGGCAGCACCACGTCCATGTCGGCCAGTTCGGCCAGCTCGGCGCAGAACGGGCCGAACTGGTCGTGGTCGAAGGCCCGGCTGACCAGGGTGAGGTGCTCGAGCTGGCGCTGCGCGGCCCCGATCAGCCGCGGGTGCCGGTGGCCGAAGTTCAGCGCCGAGTACGCGGCCAGCATGTCCAGGTAGCGACGTCCCTCCACGTCGGTCACCCAGGCGCCCTCAGCCTCGGCCGCGACGACCGGGAGGGGGTGGTAGTTGTGCGCGCTGTACTCACCGGACAGCTTGAGCAAGCCGGTCGTGGTCTCGGTCATCGTGTTCGCCTCCTCAGACGTGTGGGGCTGGTCGCAGTTCGAGGGTGCAGCACTTGGGGCCGCCACCCCCCTTGAGCAGTTCGGACATGTTCACGCCGACCGGCACGAAGCCGTGCTGGCGCAGCTGGGTGGCCAGCCCGGTGGCCTGCGCCGGCAGGACCACGTGGCGGCCGTCGCTGACCGCGTTGAGCCCGAGCACCTCGGCGTCCTCGTCCTTGGCCTCGATCAGCTCGGCGAACTGGGCCGCGATGGCCGCCCGCCCGGCGTCGTCGAACGCGGCCGGGTAGTACATGGCCGTGTCGGCGTCGAGCACGCACAGCGCGGTGTCCAGGTGGTAGAAGCGCGGGTCGACCAGGCGCAGGCTGATCACGGGCCGCCCGAAGGCGGCGGTCAGCTCGGCCGCGGCGGCCTGATCGCTGCGGAAGCCGTACCCGGCGAACAGTGCCTTGCCAGCGAACAGGATGTCGCCCTCGCCCTCGTTGACGTGCTCGGGCATCCGCACGCTGGCGAACCCGTGGCCGCGGAACCAGTCCAGGTATGCGCTCGCCTCCGGAGCCCGCTGCGGGTACCGGAACCGCGCTCCGAACACCGTGCCGTCGATCACGGTGGCGCCGTTGGCGGCGAACACCATGTCGGGCAGGCCGGGCACCGGCTCGATCGTGTCTACCTGGTGGCCCAGGCCGAGGAAGACCTGGCGCAGTCCGTCCCACTGGTGCATGGCGCGGTCCGCGTCCGTCGGCAGGTCCGGCCGCATCCACGGGTTGATGGCGTAGCTGACGTCGAAGTGTTCCGGCGGGCACATCAGGTACCGGCGAGTCGTCGCCCGCCGCTCGGGAGCGGCCCGGCGTACGGGCGCGACGCCGCCCTCGCGGATGATTCCGGCCCCGTCCTCGCGCTCCCGGGTTATCCCGGCCTCCCCAGTGATCATGAGCCAAGGGTAGGGGTTGGACAACCTGGAAAACATGCGCTGATCATGCGTGTCAGCGAAGATTCGTTGCGTCTTAGCGCTCATAAACGGCGAATCGTTGTCAAAATACCGGTCATGAAGCGTAACTTTGTTACGCCCTCATTACGCCGCCCAGGTCACGCCCTCGCAGGCCGCCCGTGGCGCCGATCCAAACCTGCAATCGATCCCTTCATAATCACGAAGGGTTTTACCCCAGAAAGGGCCTAAAAGTCTCCGTGATCATGGAAAACTCCCGATTCGCCAACGCCGCGCCCCCGCTGATCCACGTCTGCGCCCCGCCAATCCACGTCGGTGCGCCGAGTCAGCCGCCGATCTAGTCCACGTTTGCCCGCCGATCCCCGGGTAAGAGGTACTTGCCGTCCATGAGGGGAGGCTGGGCTGACGACCACGCTCACAACCACGCCGGCAACGAAGCCAACCACGCCGCCAACGAAGCCGGCGACCGCGCGGACAACGAAGCCACCAGCGGCGCCGGCGGCCACCCCGGCAGCGACGAGGGCCAGGGCGATACGGCTGCGGCGCAGCGACCTCACCGGTCCCGGTATCCGGCGGCTCCGCTCCGGGCGCGGCTTCCGCTACCTGGATGCGGACGGCCAGCAGGTGCCCGCCGAGGAGCTGGCCCGCATCAAGGACCTGGTGATCCCGCCCGCGTGGAAGGAGGTCTGGATCTGCCCGTGGCCGAACGGTCATATCCAGGCGGTCGGCTTCGATGCCGCCGGACGCCGGCAGTACCTCTATCACCCGCGCTGGCGGGAGAAGCGGGACAAGCAAAAGCACGACCACGTGCTCGACTTCGCCGCCGCGCTGCCCGACGCCCGCGAGATCGTCATCGCCCGGCTGGCCGGCCGCGGCCTGACCAAGGAGCGGGTCCTGTCGGCGTGCTTCCGCTTGCTTGACCTGGGTTTCTTCCGCGTCGGCGGGGACCGGTACGCCGAGGACAACGGAACCTACGGACTCGCCACCCTGCAGCGGGAGCACGTCAGTCTCGCCAAGGGCGAGCTCGTCTTCGACTACCCGGCCAAGGGCGGCTACGAGCGTATCCAGGCCATCGCCGACCCGCAGGTCGTCAAGGTCATCCGGTCGCTCAGGTCCCGCCCGTCCGACGGCGACGAGCTGTTCGCCTACCAGCAGGACGGGCAGTGGCACCGGGTGCACAGCGCGGACATCAACAACTACCTCAAGGAGCTGACCGGCCTGGACGTCAGCGCCAAGGACTTCAGGACCTGGAACGCCACCGTGCTCGCGGCGGTCGGGCTGGCCGTCTCGCCGGTCCCGCGCAAGTCGGCCAGCAGCCGCAAACGCGCCATCGCCCGGGTGGTCAAGGAGGTCTCGCAGTACCTCGGCAACACCCCGTCCGTGTGCCGCGCCTCCTACATCGACCCGCGCGTCATCGAGCGGTACGAGCGCGGCGAGACCGTCGAGGACGCCCTGGAGCTGCTGGGCCAGACCGAGGACGGGGCGCTCGCCACCCAGGGCGCGATCGAGGAGGCCGTCCTAGCCCTGCTCCGCCCGTCGCTGCACCATTCCGAAGGCACCTAACCCAGCACGCGAAAAGGCTCAACCCACCGCCCGGAAAGCTCAGCGCAGCAAGCGCAAAGGCTCAGCCCAGCCCGCGCACCCGCGAAGCCGCCGCCGCCACCCGCTCGTCGGTGGCGGTGAGCGCCACCCGCACGTGCCGGGCCCCAGCCGGGCCGTACAGCTCGCCCGGCGCCACCAGGATCCCGGCCTGGTCGGCCAGCAGTTCTGCCGCGGACCAGCAGTCGTGCCCGGGGTGGGAAACCCACAGATACAGCCCCGCCTCGGAGTGATCGATCGTCCAACCCGAAGACAAGAACGCCGCCCACAGCACAGAACGCCGGGCCCCATACCGCGCACGCTGCTCGTCAGCGTGCGCGTCGTCAGACAGGGCGGCCGCCATCGCCGCCTGCACCGGCCCTGGCACGATCATCCCCGCCTGCTTGCGGATGGCCAGCAGGTCCGCCACCAGCGCAGAGTCGCCGGTCACGAACCCCGCCCGGTAACCGGCCAGGTTGGACCGCTTGGACAGCGAATGAACGGCAAGCACGCCAGCAGCCGACCCCCCGCACACGTCCGGGTGCAGCATCGAGACGGGCGAGACGTCCCAGCCCAGACCGATGTAGCACTCGTCCGAGGCCACCACGGCGCCGTGTTCCCGGGCCCAGGAAACGACCGCGCGCAGCTGATCGGGCGCCAGCACCCGCCCGGTCGGGTTGGACGGCGAGTTGACCCACACCAGCCGGACCCGGCCGGCGATCTCAGACGGCACGGGGTCCGCGGATGGCACGCCATCCGCGGCCACCCCGGTCGCCCCGGCCAGCCGCACGCCGATGTCGTACGTGGGATAGGCCAGCTCGGGGTACACGACCACGTCCCCTGGCCCGAGCCCGAGCAGGGCCGGGAGCCAGGCGATGAGCTCCTTGGTGCCGATGACCGGCAGCACGTCGTCCGTGGGCACGGACACACCAAGTGCCCGGTCCAGCCAGCCCACCGCCGCCGAACGCAGCCCGGGCGTGCCCCACGTCGCCGGGTACCCGGGCGCGTTGGACGCGCCGGCCAGCGCGCTGCGGATCAGGTCCGGCACCGGGTCCACGGGCGTGCCCATAGACAGGTCCACCGGACCGTCCGGGTGCAGCCCGGCCTTCTCGCGTAGCGGCGCGATCCGGTCCCAGGTGAACGCCGGGAGCCGGCTCGCGAGCGTCATTCCGCAGTCATTCCGCTGTATTTATTCCTCGGGGGCCTGCGGCGGGAGCGCGGCTACCACGGGGTGGTCCTTGCCGATCTTGCCGGTCTTGGAGGCGCCGCCCGGGGAACCCAGGTCCTCGAAGAAGTCGACGTTGACCTTGTAGTATTCCTTCCACTGCTCAGGCACGTCGTCTTCGTAGTAGATCGCCTCGACCGGGCAGACGGGCTCGCAAGCACCGCAGTCCACGCACTCGTCCGGGTGGATGTACAGCATGCGCTCGCCCTCGTAGATGCAGTCAACGGGGCATTCTTCGATGCATGCCTTGTCAAGCACATCAACGCAGGGCTGCGCGATGATGTAGGTCACGGGTGGGCTCCTTCTTCGTCCTGATCGCTGCCGCTCTCACAGTATGGCGGCTCGCGATCGGTTGCCGCATCAGCCTGCGACAATACTGCCGCGCGGCGGGCTCGTGTTTGCCGACGTCCCGGAGACGTGTTGCCAGCCCATACTGCCATCCGCGGCCTCCCACTCATAACCGGCATACCGTACTTCGGTCAGGCCGTACGTCTGGGCGTACGCCACCAGCCAGCCGGCCACCGTCCAGGCCGAGCTCTGCCGGACCTGCACGACGGCTTCAGAGCTCTTCTGGGCCGAACGGGCGGTGCTGAACCTCAGCACTACGGCTTTATGCCCTTGCGGGCCGAACGTCTGGGTGATCTGCTGCTCCACCCCGGACAGATTGGCCTGGCCTGCGGGGACGTACCAGCACGACACCCCGTGCGGATCCTTGCCGGTGAAGTAGCCGGCCAGCTGGCTAGCCACCTGGGTCCACTGCGCGTACGCCGTTCCGTCCGCGCTGTGCTGCACGGCCTGCGCGGCCACCTCGACCGGCATCGTTTTGTAGTCGTGCACCTGGACCAGGGCCTGGAAGAACTTCGTGGTCGCGTAGACCGGATCCTCCAGTTCGCTGGTCGTGCCCCAGCCCTGCGACGGGCGCTGCTGGAAGATCCCGACCGAGTCCCGGTCGCCATAGGTCAGGTCCTGCAGCTGCGATTCCTGCAGCGCCGCCGCGTAGGCGATGGTGACCGCCTCGGCCGGCAGCTTGTGCCGGGCCGCGACGCCGGCGATGGTGGCCGCGATGGCCGCCTGGCCGGTGTCCAGGGTGATGGCCTGCGTGCCCGTGCCGGCCTGGCAGCCGGGCGCTGGCGGCGCGGCCGCGGTTACGTGCTTGAAGCCGGTGTAGACGCCGTACGCGGCGACGCCCAGCACCACGACCAGCACGGTCCCGATGATGGCTCTGGCCCGCAGCCGGTACGGATTGGGCGGCACACCATCAGACCGTACCGCTAAGCTCGCGCAACATGAGCCTGCTAGCCGGGGGGACGACCCCCCAAGACCCCCCCGAGCACGGGGGAGAACCTTCCCCCCCGTACCCCCCCGGCCCCCCGGAGTCGCCCCTCTCCGGCGTCATCGACGAGCTGTGGGAGCGGCGGACCGAGCTGTCGCCCGCCGACACCCAGGCGCGGGCCGCGGTGGTCGGCGCGGTGGACGCGGTGGACGCCGGCCAGGCCCGGGTCGCCTACATCGATCCCGGCACCGACCGCGTGGTCGTGGACGAGCGGGCCAAGCGGGCCATCCTGCTGGCGTTCCGGGTGCTGCCGATGGCGCGGTCCCAGGTGGGCGACTTCCGCTACGACGACCGGGTGCCGCTGAAGACCCGGCTGGAAGGCGTCCGCGTGCTGCCCGGCGCCATCGCCCGCTGGGGTTCCTACATCGCGCCAGGCACGGTGCTGATGCCCTCGTTCGTCAACGTGGGCGCGTACGTCGATTCGGGCACCATGGTGGACACCTGGGCCACGGTCGGGTCGGGCGCGCAGATCGGCAAGAACGTGCACCTGTCCGGCGGCGTCGGCATCGGCGGCGTGCTGGAGCCGCCGAGCGCGATCCCCGTCGTGGTCGAGGACGAGGCGATGGTCGGATCCCGCTGCATGGTGGTCGGCGGAGCCCGTGTGCGCCGCGGCTGCATGCTCGGGGCGGGTGCCATCCTGACCCCGACCACGCACGTGATCGACGTCGAGACCGGCGAGGAGCTGCCCCGTGGCGAGGCGCCGGCCTGGTCGGTCTGCGTCGGCGGGACCCGGCCGCGGAAGTTCCCGGGCGGCGAGTTCGGCATGCCGTGCCTGCTCGTGCTCAAGCGGCTGCCCGAAGGGCAGCGGCACGACAAATCGGAACTCAACGCCATCTTGCGCGACCACGGCGTGGACGCCTGACGCGTCCGCACGCGCTCACGCTGCGTGGCGGCGCGGAGCAGCATGCTGCGGTGGTTACCTTAGGTAGACGATGAACGGAAATTCAGAGCCGCGCCGACGGGTCCGCCGCCAGGGACCCGTCACGCTGCGCGGCAAGCAGATACCACCGACGACCACCGACCAGCGCCTGCTGGACCGGGGCGGTCCGGCCGACTGGGTGCATACCGATCCCTGGCGCGTATTGCGGATCCAGGCCGAGTTCGTGGAGGGCTTCGGCCTGCTGGCCGAGCTCGGGCCCGCGGTGACCGTGTTCGGCTCGGCCCGCACGGCCCGCGGCAGCCACGAGTACGAGACGGCCGAGAAGATCGCCGTCGGCCTGGTCCAGGTCGGCTACGCCGTGATCACCGGCGGCGGCCCCGGGATCATGGAGGCGGCCAACAAGGGTGCCGTCCGCGGCGGTGGCGTGTCCGTAGGCCTGGGTATCGAGCTGCCGATGGAAATGGGGCTGAACGACTACGTCGAGGTCGGGCTGGAGTTCCGCTACTTCTTCGTCCGCAAGACGGTCTTCATCAAGTACTCGCAGGCGTTCGTGGTCCTGCCCGGCGGGTTCGGCACCATGGACGAGCTGTTCGAGGCGCTGACGCTGGTCGCCACCGGCAAGATCACCAGATTCCCGATCGTCCTGGTCGGCCGGGAGTACTGGTCCGGGCTGCTGTCCTGGCTGAAGGAGACCATGCTGGCCAAGGCCAACATCGGCCCGGATGAGCTCTCCCTGGTCCAGGTCGTCGACGACCCCGCCGAAGTGGTCGAGATCATCCGCAAGGCCCATCAGGGCCTCGGCCTGGACACCGAGAACCCACCCATCAACAACCTCGATCCCGACTAACAGCTAGGCCAGCCCGCGGACAGCCCAGGTCGGGGGTCTGTGACCAAGAATCGACTCGGTCATATCGACGCTGCGCCGGACAGCGGCCACGTGCCGGGTGCGGATCACGCTGGCGCCGAGCCAGACGCACACCGCGGCGACCGCCTGCGCGCGGACCGGCGAGTCTGCCCAGGGCTCGAGGTCGGCCAGGACGGTCCACCCGGCCTTCCGGGCCGTCTCGATCCCGGCCGGGGCCGTCTGCACCGCGATCCTCCCAGCCGGGACCCCGGCTCGGACCGCGGCCGCCGCCGCATCCGCATCCGCGCAGATCAAGTTGGCCCCGCTGCGCGCCGCCAACGCGGCATCCCGCACCACCTCGGTTTCCTCGCCGCCGGGTCCTGTCCCGTCGGCGCAGATGCCGACGCCGCTGATCTGCGCGCGGACCGCCTGGATCAGCTCACCCGCCTGCCCGACGTCGACAAGCGGGGCTCCGGCATCGGCCGCCTCGGCCGCCTCCGCCACGCTCGCCGCCGGCGCGATGATGACGATTCCCGCCGAGGCGCCCCACGAAAGCGACATCATCGTCTGAGCATGGCACGATTCACTATGTGCCCGTAGTCTTCATCATCGCCATCGCCGCCGTGCTCGTCGGCGTCTATCTCGCCGCCACCGGCCGCGGCGGCGAGATGGCCTACGCGCAGGCGGATCACGCCCCGATCGACCTCGGTCCGGTGTCGGCTGCCGACATCGCGCTCTTGCGCCCGCCGACCGCGCTGTGGGGCTACAACATGCAGGTGACCGACGAGGCCCTGGACCGAATCGCCCGGGCCATGCGCGAACGCGACGTCCGGATCGCCGTCTTGCAGGAGCAACTCGCCGAACGGGAGCCCGGCGCGGTGCACGCGATTCCCCGCGGCACGCATGCCCGCCAGGATTACGGCGGGCTCCCGTCGGAGGCTGCGCTTCCACCGGAAGACCCCCGCTTCCCGTTCACCTTCGAATCGGGCCTGGAACCCGACGTGCCGGGCGATCTCGAAGCCTCTTACCTCCCGGAAGCCGGGGAGATCCCTGAGGAGCCGTACGTTCCCGAGGCCCAGCACGATCCGGAGGCCCAGCACGACCCGGAGGCCCAGCACGACCCGGAGGTGTGGCCAGACTCCGGTCTCGCGCACGGCTACGAGGCCACGACCGACCCAGACCTCCCACCCGTCGCTGCCGGGCCGGACCCCCCACTCGCCACCGCCGAGCCGGACCTCCCACTCGCCACCGCCGCAACGCTTCCGGACATCACGCCCGCCCCAGCGGCACGATCTGCCGAAGAAGTTGCCTCGGATCCCGACGCCCCAACCGCCCCCGAACCCGCTTACAGTTCCGAAGCTCCCCACGACAGCGAGCCCGAGCCCTTCCACGAGCCCGAGCCCTCGCCCGAATCCGAGGCCCGGCACGATCCCGACGCCCCTACCGTCCCCGAGCCTGCGCACGTTCCCGAGCCGCCGCAAACCTCCGAGCCCCTCCGCGATCCCGAGGACCTCCACCCCCCCGAGGGCCTGCCCGACGCCCCTCCCGTCCCCGAGCCTGTCCGCGTTCCCGAGCCGCCGCTAGCCCCGGACGCCACGTCAGCCACCGGACCCCAGGAACCCACCGGACCCCAGGAACCCACCGGACCCCAGGAACCCACCGGACCCCAGGAAGCTGCCGGACCCCAGGAACCCACCCAGCCCCAGCC
>JBAPYC010000632.1:0-11731 GCA_049284535.1 Streptosporangiaceae bacterium | reverse complement strand
CCAGTGTCGACCCCGGGCTCCTCAACCGCAACATGGTCCTGCAGAACTCCGTCTTGTTCGGCTCCGTCAACGCCAACCGCAGCCACTACGAACTCGCCGCCAAAGCCCTGGCCCAGGCCGACCCGGACTGGCTCGCCGGCCTGATCACCCGCCAGGTGCCCATCGGCCGGTGGGCCGATGCCTACACCCGCCAGCCCGACGACATCAAGACCATCCTGACCTTCCCAGACGGACCACCCTAGCCGCAGCCACCCCGGTTCAGCGCCCGACAGCCGCGATGACCCCCGCCGAGGCCCAGCCGTCGAAGACAAGCTGCACGGCATCGCGGTGAGAGGAAGGCGAAGGACCTTCTCGGTGGACAGCATCCGGTGACATCCAGAACAGCCAGTTCGGGATGTCCGCAACCAGCCGGACAGTCATCGTTCACGGCGTACCGAACGGCGGCAGTGCGCGCGTTCTCTTTTGAACCCCGATCACTCAACGTGATCGGACGTCCCTCTGCTGCTGTATCCGACCGGTCTCTAGACTTATCAACCAGAAGGCCTCGACGTCGATGTTGGCAAGAGCCGAATTAGCCGAAATCGCTATATGACCTGCGGTTTCTTGGTTCGTGACGGCCAGAGAACCGGTCACTGTCGTTCTGCGACGATGCTACGGGCGCTGAGCCCAAGCGTCACGAGCCGCATCGCCGAGGCAAGCAGGATCCTCGAAAGAGCCAAACAAAGAGCCAACGAAGCCAGACTCCCAGCGACAGTCAGCGACAATCTCCGCAGGTAGACGGCTCGTCAGGCAACGTTCAGCGACGTAGAAATACGCAAAAAAGATGGTTTGCATCCAAGTGAGGTGGTCTTGAGGGCTCCCAACAGCCATGGGGGAAGGTTGGCTCGGCGGGCCAGGACGGCTACTGGTCGCCGCTCATGTTCAAGATCCGGTCCATCACCTCGGCGCCTCTAGTGATAATTGGGCGCAGTTCGTGCCGGTAGACGAGCTCTGTTGTGGCGGTGCGGTTGTGTCCGGCCAAGCGGGCGATCTCTTCGATGGGTACGCCGTCCGCGGACATCAGGGAGACGAAGGTATGCCGCAGGTCCCGCGGCGCCCATTCCGTGCCAAGCCCGGCCGCTTCGGTGATCTTGCGGAACTCGCGCCGGACGTTGGCGGCGTCCAGCGGCGTGCCGATGGCCGAGGCGAAGACCAGGCCGTGATCCTGCCACAGGGGCCCCCGCCGCGAGCCGGTCCTCAGCCTGCCGCTTCCGGTGCTCCGTGAGAGCCTGCACGGCAGCCTGGGGCAGCGCCAGCGTCCGCCGCGATTTGGCCGTCTTGGTGTCGCCGCCCTGCCGAACCGAATGCCAGACGGCCACCGATGGCGGCACAGGCCACACGGCACCGGGATCCCCGTCTAGTGCGGTGGCCACGAACGTTCACCGGTTCGGTTAGGCGGCTTTGGGTTTGGGGCGGCCCCAGCGTTGCTGGCGTTCGCTGCGGATGCGGGCTCGTTCGCGGCGCTGGGCGGCCAGCACGTCGGGGTGACGGGCGTGGGCGTTGCGCCAGCGCAGGTAGTCCTGTACTTTCCTGGCCAGGACGGTATGGTTCGGGTGGTCCGAGGTGCCGATGACAAAGGTGCGCAAGGGACCGAAGTTCGCCTCGATCGGGTTGGCCCACGACGCGTTCGTGGGCGTGAGGCACAGCTCCACGTTCTCCCGGCTGGCCCAGCGGCGGATCGCCGGGGTCTTGTTCGCGGCCAGGTTGTCCATGATCACGAACAGCCGGTAGCCACCGGGCCGGGCGGCCCGGATCGATTTGAGCGCGGCCAGGGTGTGGTGCGCGCCCTTGTGCTCACGGACCACACCCCACAGCTGGTCATCGCCGAGCGAATAGCAGCCGTGGAAGTACCGGATGCCGTGGGTGCGGTGGTAGGTGGCCCGCAGCCGGACGGGACGTTTGCAGGGCGCCCAGCAGGCCCCGTGGCAGGGCCGGATCGACAGCGGCCCGAACTGATCGAAGGCACAGCACCGGTCCGGGTAGGCGCTGGTCACATGCTCGATCCGGTCCAGCTTGGCGTCCCGGTCCGGATCGGCGGACTCCTTCCAGGTCCGGGTCCGCTGGAAGCTGATCCCGCGGGCATGCAGGATCTGCCGCAGCCGCGCGCGCCCGATCCGCACCGGCTGGCCAGGCCAGCTAAATAGCCAGCCAGCTTGCGCAGGCTCCACCGGGTGAACGGCTGGCCCAGCTTCTCCGGCCGGGTCCTGGCCGCCGCGACGATCACCCCGATGGCCTCGTCACTGACCCGGCGGGGACGGCCTCCCGCCCACCGAGGGTCCAGCGCGGCCAGCCCCCGCTCGTTGAACAGATGGATCACGTCCCGCACGGTGTCCTCATCCGCCGCGACCAGCCGGGCGATCGCCACCACCTGCGTGCCCGACGCCGAGGCCATGATGATCATCGCCCGGCGCACCCGCACCGACCCGTGCTTACCCCGCCGCACGATCTGCAGCAGCCGCTGACCCTCCTGATCACTCAGCCGCCGCGCCCGTACTGGTTCAGCCACCATGCCTCCCGCCACTCGCCATGTTCACCACATAACCGAGTGTGGAAGCATCAACACCGAATGTCAGCCGAGCCGGTGAACGTTTCTGGCCAGCGCACTAGGTCGACGTGGTCCCAGTGCAGCTCCCGAGCCTCCTCGGTGCGGATGCCGACCGCGAGACTTAGCACGACGTAGGCGTTCAGCCGGGATTCCCGGGCCGTTTCGAGCAGTGCCAGAGACTGTTCCAAGGTAAAGGACCGGCTCGGCCGTCCGACCTGGCGTTTCGGGTTGTCGATCCGCGTGGCCACATTCCGGCCGACTAGATCGTGCGCCTCGGCATACCTGATGGCCCGGACGAGGGAGGCCCGGGCGATCTGCAGGTACCTGGTCGACATCCTGTCGCTGAGCGCCTCAAGCCCTCGGCGCACATCGCGAGCCGTCAGCTCCCGGAGCGGCCTGGCGCAGACCAGTGCGCACCGGCCGTCTTGCCTCACTGGTCGCTGTCCAGCTCGCGGTCCTTGCCTACGCCAGGATCCTGCAGCTTCCACGCTGGCGTCGGCCAGGGAATCCCCTGGTGCTTGTGGAACACGGCCAGGGCCGCCTCAAGCCGGTGCGGCCCGCGAAGCCACTGAAGCCGCGTCGAGATCTCGGAGTAATCCAGGTATGGATCATCGCCGCAGCTGGGGCAGATCAGCTCATACATGCTGGTGTAACTGCCCTCGATCCGGCCGTCCACGATGCGGACCGGCTGGCTGCGCAGGAACGCCTCGCTGCCGTGACCGGGCTGACCGGCAGGCGGGGATGTCATAATCTTCTCTGGCACGAGGCGCAGCCGCCGGTCACGGGGATGCGGTGCGAAAACAGCGGCCGACCCGGAAACCGTTCCGGTATCGGTATCGGTATCGGTCCCGATGTCAGAATTGCCAGGATTGCTCACTCAACTCACCCGCCAGGCGATAATCCCTGCGCTGCCGGGGTCTGGAGCAGCATGTTTGTCAGTTCATAAGAAACGATACACGCAGGCGCTGCGCGGCGAAATGTCCCGCCAGGCTGGACAGTGCCTGGTAAAGCATTTGTTTCCCGGCCGTTTACCTCAGCATCGAGTGACGTTCCGACGGCCGGTATGTGGTGGAAGCGCGGGGGGCCTCCCCGGAACCCGTCAAGCCCGTCCGTCACCGCAGGGCAACCGCTCCAGTAAAGATGCGTGGCTCATGGACACCCGAAGACGGGCTTGACCGCACCCGTCCGTCACCAGGTCCGGCAGCAGCCGGGTTCCGGGGGAGGAGCCTGGGCCGGGCAAAAGGCGCGACCTGGGAGCCGCATGGGTGCTCCGCAATGATGGGGACGCTGGGCCGCGCCCGGCGTCGTCCGTCAGCCCGCCTCGCTTGGTACCCTCGCGAGCTCCATGAGTTCAAGACCCAGTGACTGGATGCGGATCAGCGCGCCGTGAAGGGCCGCCTGGTCAAGGTCGGCGATCAGCGAGGTGCGGCCGTCGCTGGATACGATCCTGAATTCCCCGAACGCCCCGCAGCCCACTCTGCCCAGAGCACCTGCGACGGTGATCCGGTAGCGGTGGCAGTGCACGGTGGCCTCCCCCTCACTGCTTCTGGCAGGTTGAGATTGTCGCTGGCGCGCCGAGGTCCAGGTCGCCCCATGTCACCGGGACAAGTTCCCGCTCACCGGCCACGCCATCCCGCAGTCCGTCTCGGGGTGGCAGGCCCGCGGTGAGCCTCCGGAGGCTCTCGATGTCATCGGTGCCCAGCACCGTGATGATCCGGCGCGCTGGAGGACTGAGCGGGCCGATGATGACCGGACAGCCCTCGGGCGCAAAGCAGGTAGCGGTCGCCAGCGCCCGTACCCCGGCGCAGTCCAGGAACGTCACCCCGGCCAGATCCAGGACAAACCGCTCGATCCGGTCATCCAGGGCCCGTGCCGCACGTTGCAGGAACTCACCAGCCACCAGAACATCTAGCACGCCAGCCAGGATCAGCGTGCAGACCGCTCCATCGCGGACGGCCTCGACCGTCAGATCATCAGCATCCATCGCTTCTCAATCGGCTCGCGGGGTCTGGACGACACCAACTGAGGTCAGCTGTTAAATCCAAAGGTAAAGCTCCGGACCTGCCCCGGACAAGACAACGTGGCCCGCGAACTGGCATCAAAACCTGGCGCGGTCCGTCCCGGCCCGCCTGGCTAAAAGCCCAGAGACGCTTGATGACCGGGACAGGGCGACACGAAGGTGCAGGCCGGGCTCAGGAGAGATCCTCGGTTACGATCTTCGGACCTTCAGGGCACTTCCAGGGCACACGCGGTCGCAATATGCCGCGTAAACGGCGAGAAAGAGCAAGAACTAAGTACCGAGGTCAGCCGCCCTCCCTGCCGGTATCGCCTGGTCATCCGAACTCGTCGGGCAGTTCGTCAACTACCGCTAACCAGGCCCGTTAAGGTCTTAGCCAGCATCTTTACCAAAACGGAGTGCTGGCCAGGGCACATAGAGGGCACACTGCCGAGCACGGAGTCCACGATCGTCCGCTCGTGATCGTCGGTGTCGGGCCACTCGCCCGCGTAGGTGTTGAGTGCGATCATCGGGTTGAGTGGCCCAGGTGCGCAGGATCGGCGAGGCGTGGCCGACTGAGACCCGCGGCCGGGGATGTTCTACGTGTCGAGCTGGTCGGACAACTCGGCGTCACTCACGGCGATCGCCATGCCGAGGGCCTGCACGATGTGCCCGCCAGCGCCCAACACGCGCACCGTGCCCACCACCGGGGCTACGGCGATCATCACGCCCTGGACGTCCTCGATGGTCAGGCCGGCTTCGGTGATAGCGGAGGCATTGGCGACGTAGCTGATGGGTGGCGCGTCCGCCGCGATCAGGGCGGCCAGCCGCGCCAGCATGAAGTCACGCAGCGGCAGGGTGTTGTGTTCGATTGAGGCGGCCGTGATATCGGTCAGGGTGTCCAGGACGGGCGTATCGTCACTCATGTCATCCTCCGGTGATCAGGGCGGTTTGTGCCTCCAGTGCATTCCCATTCAGTGACTTGGGCATCACCCGGCAGGGGTGAACCGCGGGTCAGGTCAGCTGATGGTGGCCGCGCCGCGGCGCTGGCAGTCCGGGCCGTAACTTAGCTTCGGGACGGAGAGCCATGCCAGTCGCCGTACAGCAGCGGGGTACAGCAACCCATGCGCGCTACGGCAATCCTGGGCTGCCATCCAAACACGCACTAGGCTGCACCGTTCGACCGCGAGCAGGGCCGTGCCGCTAGTTTGCATCCAGACGGCTTAGCCGGGGCCGTGCCGCCCACGTGCACTAGCGAACGGCCATAGCCGGTCTTGGAAGGTCTCGGGCGGGCACTTGCGGGCAACGGCCAAGTGTGGCCGATGATAGCGTTTTCGCAGGTGAGCGGACAGAATTGCCTGCTCAGATCGAGTGGTCAGGGGCAGGGTCGAACTGCCGACCTTCCGCTTTTCAGGCGGACGCTCGTACCAACTGAGCTACCTGACCTGGCTGGGACCCTAGTGAAACCTCACCAGGGACCCCGCGGTCCTGACGGGATTTGAACCCGCGACCTCCACCTTGACAGGGTGGCGAGCACTCCAAGCTGCTCTACAGGACCTTGCACCGTCAACCCTAACCGACGGGTGCCCCCAACGGGATTCGAACCCGTGCCGCCGCCTTGAAAGGGCGGTGTCCTAGGCCGCTAGACGATGGGGGCTTCGGCGGCCTTGGCCGTCGTAAGCGTATCAGCTTGCCGTCGGGGACTGCCCCAGCATAGGGGACAGACGGCGGAACCACCAAAGCGTAACAAGATCATTGGCCAACTTGAAACGGGATCCCGGTCGGCACCCCTTGCCAAGAACCCAGAACGTCAGACACGGTAAGCGATGTGAAGGTTACGGATTGAGAGCAAACCGGCTAGGCTGTCAGGCGGACGCCACGTCGACGGCGGGGGCTTTTACGGTGATACATGGCAAGACCGCTCATATCGCGGCAGGCGACGGCCTGCGGCTGACTGCGGCTGACGCCTGAGGATGAACGAGGCCGTGACCACCGAGCCCCGGACCCAGTTCCGGGCCCAGTCCGGCCCTCCTGGGAGCCAGGCCGCGGCCCGGGGCGAGCAGCCCGCGATCCGGCCCGAACCGGCCCCGGCTGCCCAGCCGGGCCGGCACCGGCGGGCGCAGCAGGAACGCAGCTCCTACCGCGAGGTCTTCGCCCTCGGTGAGTTCCGCGCGCTATGGGGCGCGCAGGTCCTCTCGTTCACCGGCGACCAGTTCGCTCAGGTCGCCATCGCCATCCTGGTCTACGGCCGGACCCACTCGGCATTCCTGACCGCGCTCGCCTACGCGCTGACCTACCTGCCGCCAATCGCGGGCGGTCCGCTGCTGTCCGGCCTGGCCGACCTGTTCCCGCGGCGTCGCGTCATGATTGCCTGCGACCTGTTCCGGGTCGGAACGGTCGGGCTGATGGCCGTCCCCGGAATGCCCTTCGCGGCCCTGTGCATCCTGCTGTTCTGCACCGTGCTGAGCGGGGCGCCGTTCTCCTCGGCCCGCACCGCGCTGATGCCCGACGTGCTGCCGGGTGACAAGTTCGTGATCGGCTCCGCGGTCAGCAACATCACCTACCAGGCCAGCCAGATCCTGGGGTTCGTCGCGGGCGCCGCCGTGGTCGCCGCCCTGAACCCCTACAAGACACTGGGTATCGACGCAGCGACGTTCGGCCTGTCGGCGCTGATCGTATTGACCGGGGTGAGGTCGCGCCCGTTGCCCGCACGCGAGGGCGCCCGGCCATCTCTGTGGGCCCTGTCGGCCGATGGCATCAGGATCGTGTTCGGCAACCGCATGCTGCTCACGCTGCTGCTGTTCGGCTGGCTGGCGGGCTTCTATATCGTGCCCGAGGGACTGGCGGCACCGTATGCGCGCTCGCTGCACCAGGGCACGCTGGTCGTGGGGCTGCTGATGGCGGCGATGCCGCTCGGCATGGTCATCGGCGCGTTCCTGATCGGCCGGCTGGCCACGCCGCCGAGCCGGATCAGGATGATGGGCTGGCTGGCCGTGCTGTCCTGCGCACCGCTCATCGGCAGCGCCTGGGGACCACCGCTGTGGGCCGTCCTGCTGCTGTGGACACTGGCCGGGGCGGGCGGGGCCTACCAGCTGGCCGCGGCCGCCGCGTTCGTCCAGGTCCTTGTCCCGTCGACCCGGGCCCGCGCGTTCGGCCTGGCCCAGTCGGGTCTGTACGCGGTGCAGGGCCTTGGCATCCTGGCCGGGGGGGCCGTGGCCCAGGCCATCGGGCCCACGTTCGCGGTCGGCCTGGCCGGGCTGGTGGGCCTGACCGCGGCCACCATGCTGGCCATGAGCTGGACGAACCTGCGGGCCCGGCTGATCCAGGCGCAGGCCGAGGCCGGGGCATCCGCCCCCGCCTGACGCCGGCTCCCCCGCGTACACCAGTCCCTCAGCTTCCGGGTCAGGTCTTGGGGCCGAACGGCCTTGTTAATACCCTGATCTGGAAGCGATAGAGAGGAACCGCCATGTCTAACGGCGCCCCGAGCACGGACCTGCTGCAGATCGACGACCAGCTGACCGACGAGGAGCGGCTCATCCGCGATACCGTCCGCACGTTCGTCACCGACCGGGTCCTGCCGGACGTGGCCGACTGGTTCGAGGCGGGCACGCTGCCACGCGAGATCATGCCGGAGCTAGGCAAGCTGGGCGTGCTCGGCATGCACCTCACCGGCTACGGCTGCGCCGGCCTGGGGGCGATCGCGTACGGGGTGGCCTGCCGTGAGCTCGAGGCGGCCGATTCGGGCGTGCGCAGCGCCACGTCCGTGCAGGGCTCGCTGGCCATGTTCCCGATCTGGAAGTACGGCTCGGAGGAGCAGAAGACCGAGTGGCTGCCGCGGATGGCGGCCGGCGAGGCGGTCGGCTGCTTCGGCCTGACCGAACCCGATCACGGATCCGACCCGGGCGGCATGCGGACGGTGGCCCGTAAAGACGGAACGGACTGGATCGTGTCCGGCACCAAGATGTGGATCACTAACGGCAGCATCGCCGACATCGCCGTGGTCTGGGCCAGCACGCAGGACGGTATTCGCGGCTTCCTGGTGCCGCGCGGCACGCCCGGCTTCAGCACCCGCGACATCCACAAGAAGCTGTCGCTGCGCGCGTCCATCACCTCCGAGCTCCACCTGGACGAGGTGCGCCTGCCCGACAGCGCGGTGCTGCCCGGCGTGACCGGGCTCAAGGGCCCGCTGTCCTGCCTGACCGAAGCCCGCTACGGCATCGCCTGGGGCGTCACCGGCGCGGCCCGGGCCTGCCTGGAGAGCGCCATCGAGTACGCCAGGACCCGGGAGCAGTTCGGCAAGCCGATCGCCTCGTTCCAGCTCACTCAGGGCAAGCTCAGCTGGATGGCGGCCGACCTGTACCGGTCCCAGCTGCTTGCGCTGCATCTGGGCCGGCTCAAGGAGGCCGAGTCACTAACCCCGGTCCAGGTCAGCGTGGCCAAGATGACCAACGTCCGGTCCGCCATCGACATTGCCCGGCAGGCCCGGACGGTGCTCGGCGCCAGCGGCGTCACGCTGGAGTACCCGCCGATCCGGCACGCGAATAACCTGGAAGCGGTGCTGACCTACGAGGGCACCGAGGAGATCCACACCCTGGCCATCGGCCAGGCGCTGACCGGTATCTCCGCCTATCGATAACCCTGGAGAAGACGGCCGGCCGCCAAAGTCGGTACGCTTCCTGGGAGGCGCCGGAGCATCCGGCGCAGCGGGGCGTTAGCTCAATGGCAGAGCAGTGGGCTTTTAACCCATTGGTTCAGGGTTCGACCCCCTGGCGCCCCACCAGCCAGGCCAGAGGCCACTTCCGAACCGGCCGCCGCGCACGGGGTCAAGCTACACGCCGGGGTTCTTCGGGACCTGAGCTCATTCGAGGTCTTTCGCGTCTCCGGCAAGGAGGGGGAAGAAGTGACCGGCGATGTCCCTCAGGACGTCGACGATCCGGCTGGGCGGGAGATCTGCTCCGGGGTCGGTGAGTTCGGCCGGGAGCTTCACCTCCATCTGCCTGGCCCGGGCGATGATAGCCGGTGCCAGGCCCTTGCCTAGGGTGCTCAGGCCGCGGCCGACCACCTCGGGGTCCATCGTCCATGCGGGCACGGGACGCGCCTGGGGGACCGCCCAGGTACTGGGGTCGCGGGGCATGGCGCGCGAGAAGACATGATCGAACGTGCGAGCCGCCGCATCCCGCTGGGTAAACGCCTCCCCGAGCCCCCAGGTCTTCCGCAGCGTGGCGATCAGAGAGGTGTGCCGGTACTCCTCGTTATACACCGACCCCGGCTCGACCCACGGTGACACGATGACGGCGGGGACCCGGTACCCGGACCGGTCGAACCTGAACCCGAACTCGCCGGCAGGGGCAGCCGGGTCCGGCGGCGGGACGGGCCCCGGCGGGACGTGATCATAGGTGCCCCCTGGCTCGTCCCACCCGATCAGCAACGCGGTGTTCCACACATTCGCGCCCGTCTCGGAGGTGGCAGACCGGTAAGCGGCATACACCCGCGACAGGAACGCCTCACCCGACAGCATCGAGGACGGGCTGTCGACCTCGATGTCCACCTTGTTCGAAAACGACCGGCCCATCGCCGGGTGGTAGTCACCGTGGCCCGCGATCATGTTCGGCTCGATCAGCGAGAAGTCCGGCAAGGTGCCCGCCGCGGCGTCGGCCTCGAACTCGGCGAACGGCACGAAGTGGGTGGCCAGCCGGTCCCTCAGCCGGGGGAAGTGGATCACCCCGGTCAACGAGACCGGCATCGGCTCCATGACGTAGACCTTCCAGGTCCTGCCGCAGGCCTCCAGCCGGTCGAAGATCGTCTCGGCGTTGTTGTGCTCCAGCCACTTTCGGATCGGGCTGTTCACCACGAACCCCAAGGAGGTGGCCGCCGTCCAGAACGACCGGTTCATGAACGTCTGGGACGGCACCTCGCAGAACCAGTGGTCAAAGACCCCGAAGTCCCGGGCGATGCCGTTCAGCACCGGCAGCTGGTCGGGGGTGCAGCCGGTCATGATGTGGGCGTACTCGTCGTAGGCGGGCTGGCGGCCGGTCTCGCCGGTGAAGGTGGAGATGTAGTCGGTCACGAACCCATCCATCGTCGGTACCACCCCCGGCGGCGGCGCATTCCACGGCGCCGTCGCGGCCTCGCCGATCTTGAACCGGTTATGGTCATCGAGGATGCCGTACAGCTGGGTGTTGGTGTGGTAGTACTCCTCACCTGAGTCTGGGTTGGGCGAATCCATGTCGGTGGCGACGGTGTACGGAACTACCTTGCGGTCCGCGCCGTGCTCCGCCCACGCGGGAATGGGGTTGCTCAGGTCCTTGCCGATCACACCGTCGAAGGTCTTGCCGTCCCCTGGGCCGTACAGGTGCCCGAGCACATTGTCCAGGGACCGGTTCTCGAACAGCACCACCACGACGTGATCCAGCGCACGGGACCCATCCGCTACGGCCATCAGCCGTCCCTCCTCACCCAGCCGACCGCGGCGACGGCCGGTGCCTCGGTACCTACAGCATGAATAAGCGTGATAGGGGAATTCTGGACCCCGGGACGGATCAGAGGCTCCCCAAAGTAAGCGCCTGCCTGTTGCGTATCCGATCGGGCAGCAAAGCGAGGGAGCTCACAGTCACCCTCGTCCAATTCGGCATCTGAGTGTTGGGACGGTCAAGCTCTCAGTAACCAGATTTGTACACGGATTTGTGCACAAGACGCGGCAGGACGGGTTGCGACGAGGGAGACGCAGCGGACCAGGCATGAACGCCCGCTGTCCGTCCGCCAAGGTCAACGCGGCGGCCGGAGACGACGCGAGACGGTAGAGACGTGCGTCGTATGGCTCATAACCCTGAGGTCGTAGGTTCAAATCCTACCCCCGCTACCAGGCAAAAACGGCCTCCGAAGCCTAGCTTCCGGGCCGTTTTCATGCCCAGTGCTCGCCACCTATCCGCCTCCGGCCACGGGCACCAATGTAGACGCCGCCATCTTTGAAATCCCCGGAGAAACCATCTGACCTGTGGCGGGTGGCGGGGTACGGTCAGCGGCGTGACGCATCCTCTGCTGAACCCCTTGACCGTGGAAGCGGTAGAGAAGGCCGCGACTGAGCATCGTGACCGCGCCTGGGCCCACGGCGGCTTCACCGACTTGAACCACCGCGCGACGCACCCGTGCGG
>JBAPYC010000631.1:0-1761 GCA_049284535.1 Streptosporangiaceae bacterium | reverse complement strand
GCGTCGGCCAGGGTCACCGCCGGGATCCCGCCCGCCGCGGCCAGGACGCCGCCGAGCGCCGAGCCGGCCAGCCGGGACACGTTCGAGACCTGGCCGCTGACCGCGTTGGCGGCCAGCAGATCTTCCTCCGGGACCAGCCGGGGCACCATGGCCTGCTCAGCGGGAAGGAGGAACTGCTCAACCGACCCTTCCCAGAACAGCACCGCGAACACGATCCAGACCTGCGCCGGCCCGCGGAACAGCAGCAGTGGCAGCAGGCCCGCCGCGAGCAGCAGGTCGGCGGCGATCATGGTCCGCTTGCGGTCCCAGCGGTCGGCGAAGACCCCGGCGACCGCGCCGAGCAGCAGCTGCGGCGCGAACGCCGATGCCGCCGTCAGCGCCGACGCGACGGTCGACCCGGTGACGGCGTAGACGCGGTAGACCAGCCCGATCGTCAGGATCCAGTCCCCGGTCATCGAGATGACCCCGGCCGAGAGCACCAGCCGCAGGTCGCGGTGGCGGGCCAGCAGCCGCCAGGTCGACGGCATCTCAGTCCTCCACCGGCGGGTGCTGGGATGCGGGCACCGCGAACAGCGTGAAATCCACCGCCACCGATCCCGGCGGCCGCGAGGCCACATCGTCGATCGGCCGCTCGTTGATGTACCGCAGCAGCAGGTCATCGAAGGCCCGGGCGATGCCAGCCAGTTCGCCCTGGGTCAGGTAGACGGTGGAGGTCGCGAGCCCGGTGTACTCCTGCCATGCCGCCGGCCAGGTCCGGGACTTTTGCTGCCAGTCCAGGAACCCCTCCAGCGCCTGCTCGGCCATGAGCTGCTCGAGCACGTCGACCGCGCCCGTGCCTTCGGCCGTGGCGGTGGCACCGGACCAGTTGTAGGAGGTCGCCACCAGCCGCCAGGGCCGCTCCCGGTGGTCCTTGCCCTGGATCTGCTCGACAAAGCCGTACTTGGCCAGCTGCCGCAGGTGATGCGAGGCCAGGCCGTGGCTGATCCCGAGTTCCCGCGCCGCGTCCGCCGTGGTCGCGCGGCCCAGCCGCCCGATGATCGACATCAGCCGCTGCCGCAGCGGATGCGCCAGCGCCCGGATCGCCACCGGATCCTCGATCATCCGCCACCGCTGCCGCGACCCACCCGTCCCACCCGCACCCATTCCCTCCGGCGAGGCGGCTGGTTCCCCGGGCTGCGGCGACGTGGATTCCAAGGACATGCTTGGAATCTAGATCGCTGATTTCCCAATGTCAAGCAAAGACTTGGAATGTTCGCCTGCCGTAGACGCAGTGTGTTGCGAGGTTGCGGGCCTGTGCCCGGCCTGGACCGGGGAGCGAGGCGGCGAAAATCTGTTGCGCCGTCGTGCCTCGGCGCGGAGCATCGGGAGCTACCGGCGGAAGGCACGGCCGAGCGATGTCACAGTCACGGCAATCCCTCCAGGCGGGCGGCCCGGCGCGCGCCGGCCTGGAGTTCGCCGCTGCGCTGCTGCCCTTGTGGGGCTTCCCGCCGGGCACGGGCATTGCCCCCGCCGACGAGCAGGGAACCAATAACCGCACTTTCCTGGTCCGTCACCGGCAGCAGCGCTACGTGCTGCGGATCAGCGGTTTTCTGTCCGTCGCGGAGGTCCGCGCCGAGCACCGGATCCTGCGGCGGCTGCGGCAGGGCAGCCTTCCGTTCCAGGTGCCCGAGCCCGTGGCCGCGCCCGACGGGCGGACGGTGATCGGGACGACAGCCGGGCCTGCCGCCGTCTGCCGGTGGCTGCCCGGCGTGCGCCCCGGCA
>JBAPYC010000630.1:0-7108 GCA_049284535.1 Streptosporangiaceae bacterium | reverse complement strand
GGGCCGCGTCGAGGCGATGGACGCGGCCGGGATCGACGTCTCGATCCTGTCGGTCGTCACGCCCGCCACCCAGGCACTCCCCGCCCGGGAGGCCATCGCGCTAGCCCGGGAAGCGAACGACGAGGTCACTGACGCCGTCCGCGCGCAACCGGCCCGCTTCCGGGCGTTCGCGACCCTGCCGACCAGCGATCCGCAGGCTGCGGCCGCGGAGCTCGAACGGTGCGCCACGCGGCTAGGTCACGTCGGCGCGATGGTCTACGGACGGACGGGCACTCGCACACTGGATGATCCCGCCTACGACGACCTGTTCGCCGCCGCGGCCCGCTTGCACCAGCCGATCTTCATCCACCCGCAGATCCCATCGAACGAGCTGCGCGACGCCGCGTACCGGGGCCTGGATCCGCTGACCGACCTCGGCCTGGCGACCTTCGGCTGGGGCTGGCACATGGACGCGGGCCTGTCCGCGCTACGGCTGATCCTGCGTGGCACGTTCGACCGCTACCCCGATCTGCAGCTTGTGCTCGGTCACTGGGGTGAGATGCTGCTGTTCTGGATGGACCGGGCGGACAGCCTCTCCGGGATCGCGAAGCACCTCGAACGCCGGGTGTCGGACTACATCACGGCCAACATCCACATCACCAGCAGCGGCATGCTGCAGGAGCGCCTGCTGCGCCACGCCCTGGACTTCACCAGCGCCGACCGGGTGCTGTTCTCCACTGACTACCCGTTCCACCGCCCCGGCGCGGCGGAAGTCGAGCACTTCTTCGACGCCATCCCCGGCGCCTCAGACCGCTCTAAGATCGGGTCCGGCAACGCGGAGGCCCTGTTCCGGCTGGCCTGACGCTCCCGGTCGCTGATGGCGGCCGGCCAGGTGCGCTGCCGGACATCAGGTGAGGCAATACTGACCGGGTGGACATCACAGACCTGGACGCCGATCCGCTGCGGCAGCTGGCGGCGTGGCTGGATGCCGCTCGCAGTGCGGGCGAGCCGATGCCTGAGGCTATGACCATCGCGACCGCGACCGCTGATGGCATTCCTGAGGCACGGATGGTGATACTTCGCGGCCTGGGCCATGGGGTGGCTTTCTTCACCGATCTCACCAGCGACAAGGGCACTGAGCTGGCCGCCAATCCGCAAGCGGCGGCCGTCCTGCACTGGCTTCGCCCGGTCCAGCGCCAGGTACGGGTGGCGGGACCTGTGGAGCCGGTAAGTGCGGAGGAGGCCAACGAGTACTGGCGTACACGGCCTGCGGCTACCCGCCGCAACGCCGCCGCCTCCTACCAAAGCAGCGTCATCGCCGATCAGGCCGCCCTCCAGGCGCGGGTGAAGGACATGCAGGTCCGCGACCCCGCCGGCACTGATCTCCCTCGTCCCGAGCGCTGGGGCGGCTTCCGGGTGCTTCCCGACCGGGTCGAGTTCTGGCAGGAATCTCCGGACGGCCTTCACGACCGGATCCGCTACCGGCGGACAGGCGATAACTGGACGGCCGAACGACTGTCCCCTTAGCCGGTCAGCGAGGCTGAATCTCGCCCATCGGGCCGAAGCCGTCATGCGGGGTGTCGATGTAGATAATCTGCGGCTGCGTGGCTACCAGGTCGGGTGCGGTGTCGAAGAACTTCTTCACGTAGGGCTGCTTGACATGCGTGGCGCCGGCGTCGGCGTCGGTGAAACCCTCGATGCAGACGAACTCGTTGTCGTCGGTAAGGGTCCGGGCGAACTGGAAGAACAAGCAGCCGTCCTCGGAGTTGACGTCCTTGGCGTAGGAGTCAGCTAGCGCCAGCCACTGGTCCATCTTTTCGGGCCGGATCTGCATCTTGATGTTGATCAGGATCATGAGTCCCCTCCTGGAAGTGACGGTCGCCATAATCGTGATGCGATCGCCAGCAACGGTCAACTGCAGCGCTCACACGCCTGGCGGCTGCGCCAGATCGTTCCGATCCGCGACGGCGCTACGCGAACTTACAGGTAGCGGAACATGATGTGCAGGCCGACCAGGCCGTGCTCGGGATGGTCGAAGGAAGCCGGTGCCGTGCCGATGATCTGGAATCCCAGGGATTGCCAGAGGTGCACGGCCGCGGCGTTCGACTCGACGACCGCGTTGAACTGGATGCTGGCAAAGCCCGCGGAGCGGCACCAGCTCAAGACGTACTCCCCGAGGGCCCGCCCCGTCCCCTGGCTCTGGCGGGCTGGATCGACAAGAAAAGACGCTGTCGCCACGTGCGACCCGCGGCCGGGCCGGTTAGCTCCCATTTTCGCTGAGCCCACGATGGCACCATCACTGATCGCTACCACCGTCTGGCCGGGCGGCTCCTCCATCCACCAGGAGCGGGCCTCCTCAAGCGACTGCCCTTCCGGGAAGGCGTATGTTTTCCCCTCCGCCATGATCGCGGCGTAGAAGGGGTAGATCAGCGGCCAGTCCTGATCGGTGGCCCGCCTGATGATCACGGGCCATGAGACTACCCCCCGCTCCCTGTCCGGCTGACAGGGTTTTCAGGCCAGCTCACCTGAGAGCGTTTTATCTCCTGATTGCTGTACGGGCTTATTCAGCGACCGTGACCTGCCGCTTGTCGAACGCGACGTAGCTGGTGTAGTCCTTGCCGACCCGGTCGAAGGACGCCGGGTAGGGGTCGGGATAGCTCCACGCCGCGTCGTGGTGGGCCGAGCCGTCGACTGAGATGTCGTGGTACCGGGCGGCGCCCTTCCACGGGCAGGTGTACGGCGTCGGGCTGTCGCTGAACGCGCCGGCGCTGAGCGAGGAGGGCGGGAAATAGTAGTTGCCCTCGATGAGGATCAGGTCGGACGGCGGGGCATCAGCAACGACCGTGCCGTCGATGGTGGCCTTCATATGCCATTCCCTTCTGGGTGGCTAGTGGTTTCTGCATCAACCCCGCGCTGGCCGTGCGCCTTCCCGGCCGGTGAGCTGGCTGGCCGCTGGTCTACGCCGCTGCCCGCCGCTCCGGCTGCATCTTCCGCTGACGTTCCGGTCGTTTGCCGGGTTCTGGGCTGCCTGGTCCAGCGGCGCAGCCAGAGCAGACCGAAAACGGGAAGGACGAGCGGGACGAAGCCGTAGCCGCTGCCATAGCCAGACCAGACCGTGGCGTCGGGGAAGGTGGCCGGGTCAGCGAGGCTCCAGGTACCGACCGCCAGCACGCCGACGAGTTCGACCGAGCAGGAGACAACGGCGATCCGGCGCGCAACTGGACTGCCATTGATGAGCGTGACGGTGGCAAGGATATAGACGCCGGCGGCGAAGGCCGACAGCAAGTAGGCGACCGGGGCGTTGCTGAACTTCGTCGCGATCTGCACCCCGGCCCGTGCGGAGGCGGAGAGCGCGAAGAGCGCGTAGATAGCGACCAGCAGCCGGCCCGGGCCTGTCTTCGTCGAGACCGGCTGCGATGGCTCGGATTCAGGGGATGCCGTGGGCTCAGGGGATGCCGTGGGCTCAGACATGGATGACCGGCCAGATCTGATGCAGCCGGACCATCAGCACGGCTGCGACCAGCCCGGCCACAGCGATGACGGCGGGACCCCAGCGTGATCGCTCCACCAGCCCCCAGAACGCGGCGGCCACCGGGACGAGGGGCATAGCGATCAGGTACCCGATGAGCGTAGCCGGGCTGGCCGGGCGCTGGCCGTCGGCGAGTTTGGCCACGATGAGTCCGACCTCGACAAGCAGCAGGATCTCAAGGACACCAACTGCGGCGAGGAGGGGGACGCTCATGCGCCGGTTCCGGGCGGTCATCACCAGCGCGTACCCGGCCAGCGCGAGGCCGACGACGATGATCGTCGTGGGCACGGCGCCGTTCACGCACAACATGTTACTACGTTTCGTAGTAACTGGCGCTGGCCCCTCGGCCACTGGCGGTAGCGCTAACTCCATCTATACACCTACAGCATGCAGGTGCGGATATCGAAGATGCGATGCCGCACAGCGCGCGACCGCCTAAGATGCGGGGATTGGCGGGTGGGGGGTGTGATGTCCCGGTTTGGTGACCTTGAAGCAGCGATCATGGATGTGGTGTGGGCCGCTGAGGGGCCGCTGCGGGTGCGGGAGGTGTGCGGCCAACTGGACCGCGTCCGCCCGCTGGCGTTCAACACCGTGCAGGAGTACGTGGTCGGGCTGCTCGGCGAGGCGCTGGCCGTGGCCCGGGATCCGGCTGCCGGATCACCGCAGTGACAAGGATGACGCCTGGGCTGCAGGCCGCGAGAAGAGATGGTGAGTCCTGATGTCCGTCCCCCCTGCTGAGCCAACGCCTCCGACGGCACCCTTCGGTGCCAGCAGTTACTATGCCGATCCACAATCCGATGGCTGGCCTCCGCCAGGACACCATCCGGGCAGGCGGCGCCGGCCTGCCGGCGCGAGGAAGGTCCGGCCTTCGCGGGTGGTTCTCATCGTGGTCATAGCCGCCGTGATCGCTGGGGCACTGGTGGTGGCGCATAACATCGCCTTTCCGTCGAAGGCTGACCCGTCTGGTGCCCCGGTGCCCACAGGTGATCTTCCTGGCTGGCACCTCACCTACAGCACAGATTTCAGCGGTACTAGCTTGCCGAGCGGCTGGGATGCTTACTCCGGGCAGCCGGGCGGCGACCCCTATGGGTACTGGGATCCGGCCAATGTCAGTGTCAGCAGCGGAGAGCTGCATTTGCGCACGACCGCCAACGATGACCCGCAAAAGCCGGATACTTATTCCACTGGCGGCGTGGCTTTCTATGGCAGAGCTCAGTCATACGGTATGTACCTGGTTCGCATGAAAGGCGACTATGAACCAGGCGTTCAAATCTCAAATATTGCACTCCTGTGGCCGCAGGACAATAAATCCTGGCCGCCCGAGATAGATTTTTACGAGGATGAAGGCGCTAAACGAGGCGGCTTCACGGCAAGCCTGCATCCTGGGCCTAATGGCGATGACTGCTGCGTGATCAGGCATAGCACGGAAAATTCGGGTACTCAATGGCATACCTATGGCGTTACCTGGACTCCCACCAGCATTACCTACACCATCGACGGCAGGAAATGGGCCACGCTTCAGCGGAGCGACGTGTCCTCTCCCGGCAAGTGGCCCGACAGCCCCATGACACTTGATCTGCAATCCCAGAATCTGGGACGGGCTCAGCCCAGTCACCCGATCGAGACCATGACGGTGGCCTGGGTTGCCGAGTACACGCAGAGTTCCTGAGCTGACCAGCTGATCGGCTAAGCCGGATCACCCATTGGCGTCCCTTAAGCATCTGCCCCGTAGAGCGCGGCGATGTCTTCGGAGCTGCCCCACCGGCTGTAGGTGGGCGACTGCGGCCAGCCCTCGGGCGAGTCCTGCCACTCCTCCTGCCGCCCATAGGGCAGCAGGTCGATCAGCGGAAAGGTGTGACTGAGCTGCTCGGTGCCACGGCCGTTGGTGTGCCAGGTGCGATATACGCTCTCGCCATCGCGCAGGAACACATTGACAGCGAACCCGCCCTTGGGCGGTGCGCCGACGTCGCTGCCGAAGGGACTGTTCGCGGTGGAATACCAGGTCATGTTGTTCCCGGTCCGCTGCTTGTACGCGAGCGCCTCCTCGATGGGGCCCTGGGTGACGATGACGAACCTGGCGTCGTAGCTGTCCAGGAACTCCAGCCGGGTGAACTGCGAGGTGAACCCGGTGCAGCCCGGGCACTGCCACTGCTCACCAGGGAACCACATGTGGTTGTAGACGATCAGCTGTGACTTGCCGCCGAAGACGCCGGCCAGCCGGACCGGTCCCTGCTCACCCTCCAGGGTGTAGTCAGGCATCTTGACCATCGGCAGTCGCCGACGCTGCGCGGCGATCGCGTCAAGTTCCCGGGTCGCGGCCTTCTCCCTGGCCCGCAGTGCGTCGAGCTGACGCTGCCAGGTGCCGGCGTCGACGACGGGCGGTAGTGCGGCGGCGGTCATGGCGCTCTCCTAACTGATCCTGTTCACAGCCTGCAGTTTTGCGTTCTGCAGTTAAGACCCTGCTCGTCCGGCTAAATCATCGGTGGCTCCCACGCTGACCGTTCTGGAAAAAATACGGCTCCGCCCGTTGGAGATCCGGCCCCCCGGACGACGATGAGGGTGTGACGCACCAGAAGGTGCGGCCCGACCCGGCGTTCGGGCTGCTGAAGCTGTACGACGATGCGCTGCCGCACGTCTACGGCTACCTGCTGGCCCGCTGCGGCGACACCAGCCTGGCCGAGGACCTCACGGCCGAGTCGTTCCTGGCCGCCGTGCGCGCGGTCCGCAAGCCGGGCGCACCCGATCCGTCGATCCCGTGGCTGATCGGGGTGGCCCGGCACAAGCTCGCCGACTACTGGCGGCAGGTCGAGCGGGAGCAGCGCGGGTTGCGCCTGCTGGACGGCGAGCCGGCGCGCGTCGACGACCCATGGGAGGCGGCCATCGACCGGATCCGGGCCCGCGAGGTGCTCGGCCAGCTAGGTGCCCACCACCGGGCCGCGCTCACACTGCGCTACCTCGATGGGCTGCCGGTGCCCGAGGTGGCCCGGCACCTGGACCGCACCGTGCATGCCACCGAGGCGCTGCTGGTACGGGCCCGCGCCGCGTTCCGCCGCGTCTACGAGGGAGAGGAGGGCTCGCGATGACCGATCCGTACGAGGCTCTGCGCGAGCCCATCACGCCTGCTGATCCCGACCCCGACTTCGCCGGGCGGCTGCGGATGCGGCTGATCCGGGAGGTCTCCGCATCCCCAGGAGAAACCATGTCCCAGCAGAGGCTTGCGTCCCGGGTCGAGCGCGAGCCCGCCTCGCCCCCGGCGCTGACCCCCTACATCGTCGTCTCCGACGCCCGGCGTGCCATGGACTGGTACGTCGAGGTACTCGGCGCGCAGCGCCGCGGTGAGCTTCACGTCAACGCGGACGGCACGATCGGCCACGCTGAGGTCGGCATCGGCGACGCGGTCCTGATGTTCGCCGAAGCTTCCGGTCTGTGGCCCGACGTGCCCGTGCGCGCCCCCGACTCCCCCGCGACGTTCAGCCACACCCTCCATCTGGAGGTCGACGACGTCGACGGGACTACCGAACGGGCCCGGCGCAGCGGCGCCTCGGTAGAACGGGAGCCGGCCGACCAGCCCTACGGTCGCGGCTCGGTGATCGTCGACCC
>JBAPYC010000629.1:0-1812 GCA_049284535.1 Streptosporangiaceae bacterium | reverse complement strand
GCTACAGCTGGCAGGAGGCAAGGCCGGACGGCGTGCCGCGGTGCGGGGAACAGTGGCCATCGGCGTCACGTCCGCACTGGTGAATCTGGCGGTGAAGTCTGCCTGGTCCCGCCAGCGGCCGGACCGGTCAGCTCTCGGGGTCCCGGTCTGGCGGAACGTGCGGATGCCGGCCTCCACCTCGTTCCCGTCCGGTCATGCCGCGGCCGGGTTCGCCTTCGCCGCGGCTATCGGCCGGGATCAGCCCTGGCTCGGGCTGACGCTGCGATTCCTGGCGGCGGCGGTGGCGTACTCCCGGGTGCACACCGGAGTGCACTACCCGGGCGACGCCGTGGCAGGCGCGCTGATCGGCGAGGGCACCGGACAGGCCGTGGCCGGTCTGATGGACCGGCTGCCACCGGCCAGAAAGGCTTCCCGGTCCGGTCGCGGTAAGCAGCATGAGCTGCCCGATGCGGCCGATCCGGACGGTACACCGAATCCCGGGACCGGGTGATCCCGTGCAGTCCGGGACTCACCGATAAGGCTGGGCTGGGACCTGCGCCTGTGACCGGCGGGCTGGCGTGGCACACGCTAGGCGCCGGGCGGGTCCTCCGCGAGGAAGAAGTAGATGGGAAGCGGTCCGCGCTCGAGCCGACGGGCGGCGCACCAGCTAGGCAGTTCGCCGCGGCGCCCCCCAGCCTGCCCTATGGCCTGGTCTTCGCCGTCAGGCCTGCCGGGTCGTCTCCGTGCGCATGGGTGAGCAGGACGGCCTGCCTAACCGCCGTTCACCCCTGTGCGGGTGAGGCACGCGGGGAGTGGCCCGCCAAGACTTATCTGCAGGGGTTGTCCTTTGCTGCGGCGGCCCGGACGGAGGTAAACGTCGGTGAACTACCCATTGTGGGACCTCTTTTTGACCATGCTCTGGCTGTTCGTCTGGATCGTATTGATCGTCCTGGTCCTATGGACTGCCATGAGCATCTTCAGGAGCCATGACCTTAGCGGCTGGGGCAAGACCGCCTGGCTCATTTTCGTGATCCTGGTGCCGTTCATTGGCGTCTTCGCCTACTTGATCACCCGCGGCGCCCACGCGGCCGGAGAGCAGGTCGAGGCGGCTAATGTGCCCCAGGATGAGGCGTTCCGCTCCTATGAGCGTTTCGAGGCGCAGGGAAAAGGCAGCGCCGATGAGCTCACAAAGCTAGCCGAGCTGCGTGCGCAGGGCGTCATCACGGACGCGGAATTCCAGAAAGGCAAGGCCCAGGTTCTGGGCTAGCGGACTGGCCAGGCGGGCCGGGCGACATGAAGTTGGTCAGCTTCGGGCAGGCCTTGCTGCGCTGACCAGCATCGAGCCTGCGACTTGGCGGCCGCTGGTTCGCAGCTCGATGATGCGGGTCTCTCCATCACGATCTGCTGCACACCGCCGAAACCACTCGAGCCGCCTGCCCCGCCGCGCTGAGGGCTCTGCACGCTTGGCCTCGCCTGGATTTCAGCCAGTCACTCCCGCAGCTGACCTTGTTGTTCGGTTCCCTCCGGCGCGATGATCTTCTCATCTGCGGTGCGGAGCTTCAGGGCGTTGAAGAGCATGAGGTAACCGCAGGCGGCACATTCAATCCGCACGGCAAAGGTCAGGTCACCGCCGCGATCCTCCCCCGCGGAGATGTCACCGACGCCCAGAGGAAAGTCGCCATCAACCAAGAGCGTGGGCAAATGGCCTACGCCCAGCGAATCCGGCAGGCCGCACACGGGACAGGCCACCAGGCCAAGCTGCCGGAGCGACTGCCAGACCTCGGCCAGGAAACTCTGACGCCATCGCATGCGCCGTCCTACCTTCCGTCAGAC
>JBAPYC010000628.1:0-28442 GCA_049284535.1 Streptosporangiaceae bacterium | reverse complement strand
ACCTCGTGGGCGGCGATCTGGTCGGCCCACAGCTCCACGGCCAGCCGGACCTGCCGTGCCACCGGGCACAGCAGCGGGTTCGCCGCGGCGGCCAGCGAGGCCAGCAGCACGTAGCCCGTGTGGAAGCGACGCAGGTGCGCGGCTTCGTGCGCCAGCAGCGCCCGGCGCTCGTCCGCGGGGAGCAGTCGCAGCATCCCGGTGGACACCACGATCGTGCCGCCGCGCAACGGCACCGGCAGCGTGAACGCGGTCGGGTTCTCGTCAGGGGTAATGATGAGCTGGCCGTCAGCTGGGGTCAGCCGACGGCAAGCCCGGTACGCGCGGGCCAGGTCCCAGGCCACGCGACCGAGGTAGACAAACGCGCTGGTCAGCAGCACCCCAGCCAGCGCCGCGGCGGCGATACCCCAGCCGGTCGGCAGCGCGGCCCACGGACGAGCCCGGTCATCGGGCCAGCCGCCGAGCGAGGCGAGAAGGGGGTCCCGGGCCAGCGCGGTGAACGCCGCCAGGCACAGTACGATCCCGGTAGCCAGCGACGTGGCCACGGCGGCCAGCGTCAGCAGCGGCGCGGCCGCCGCCGGGCACAGCCGACGGGACAGGCGGCCTACGGCAACCGCCAGCAGCAGACTGCAGGCGAACGGGACCAGCCCGAGGGCAATCATGCCTGGTCCTGGTCCCTGTCATGGGCTGAGCCCTCGCCGCGCTCCGGCTTCTCGTCACGGTCAGGGCCGGGGGTCTCAGCAAGCAGGCTGCCGAGCAGTTCCTCGTCCTCGGGGCGCATATCAGCGACGAACCGGGACAGCACCCGCGCCCGGTCCTCGCCTGCCTCGAGGAGCCGGAGCATACGGTGGGCGGTCATCGACGCCTGCGCGGCGTCCGGTCCGCCGGGCAGCTCATACGCATACCCGCGGCCAGCGGGCTGCCGGGACAGCGCCCCCTTGGCGTACAGCCGCGACAAGGTGGTCATGACCGTGGTGTAGGCGAGATGATCGCCCAGCTCTGCGCGCACCTCGCCAGCCGACAGCGGGCGGCCCGCGGCGGCCAGGCAGGCGAGCACTTCACGCTCAAGCGCGCCACGCGGCCGTCCATGTGATGTGCCGGCCAGAACAGCTCCTACGGACGAAACTCACTGCTGCTTTAGTCGTAGCAGTGTAACCGTGATCGTGCTGGCCGCAGCGATACGCCCAGCCCGCTTGATACTACATAGTCCGTAGTTGCCACTTGATTAGGTATGCCTACCATAGTGTGCGTGCAGTGGGCTGACGCGGTACTGAATCTGCTGCTCGGGACGCGAGAAGGTCCCGAGGCGGGCCTGGTGTCAGCACCCGGGGGAGCTGTTCATGGCCCCGAGTCTGCGGAGCCGAGCTATGACGGAAATGTCGTCCAGTTAACTAGCCGGTGAACCGATCATCACGATGTTGAATTAACAGCCGTTATGCTTAGAACCTAACGGCTGTAACTATGAAGCGATCACGAATTTTGCAGGCATGTGTGCGCTGGGCAGCGCGGACGCCCGGCGGCCCGGACCGGCGAAGGGGATGCGGGCAATGACCACGGCGATGGCGAAGCCGTCACTGTCCCTCCGCCTCCTCCGCGTAGACCCGGGCCGCGTACGCCTCAAGCGACTGCTCGCACTTCTCGAGGAACTGCTCGCAGGCGGCCCGCCCGGTGGCGCCGAAGACGTCCCGCTCGACGATCTTCGCGAACCAGTTCTTGAGCTTGACCAGGTCAACCTCGTTCTCCTCGAGCTCGGCATAAGTGAAGTGGTTCTCGTCGTACTCCTTCTGCACCTCCCCGAGGAAGTCCTCGCACTTGTCGACGATCTCCTCGTACTCGTCGTTGCGCGCCGCCTGGAACATGGCGCGCACCTCGGCCTCGCCGGCCAGCACAGAACAGGACATCAGCACGGCCGTGCCGGACATGTCCGTGATCTCGCGCCGCAGCTTTCGCAGCGCCCGCTCGCTTGCCGTCGAGGCGGGCAGCGCCGCTACCGAGTTCTGCAGGTAGATCGCGCCCAGCGACTTGATGCGCCGCCACACGGTGGAGCGCAGCCGGGTCGGCTCCGGCGGCACCCGGTAAATAAGCAGCAGCCAGCCGGGCCCGGCGCCGTCACCGGATCCTGGCCCATCGGTCCGGTCCTGATCAGTCGTCACCCGCACATTGTCGCTGACATAGCTGAGGAGATTTGGTGAATGCCCTCCCGCTGATCCTGACCGTCTTTGTCGCCTGTGTGGTCGAAGCGGTGGAGGCGCTGACCATTGTCCTGGCCGTGGGTATCACCCGGGAGTGGAAGGCCACGTTCCAGGGCATGGGCGTGGCGCTGGTCGTGCTCGCCGTGATCACCGCTGCGGTCGGCCCGGCTGTCGCCTATCTGCCGCTGACCGCGCTCCGCGTGGTCGTCGGCGCGCTGCTGGCGGTCTTCGGTCTGCAGTGGCTGCGCAAGGCAGTGCTCCGCGCGACCGGCTACAAGGCGCTGCACGACGAAGCGAGCGCCTACCTGCGGGAGGTCGCCGCCGCCCAGCAAGCCGCCGTGGAGAAGAAGCGGTGGGTCAGCGACTGGTACGCCTTCACGCTGGCCTTCAAGGGGGTGCTCCTGGAAGGCCTGGAAGTCGTCTTCATCGTGATCACCTTCGGTGAGAACGCCAAGAACGTCGGCGCCGCCGTCATCGGCGCCGCGGCGGCGATCATCGTGGTCACCGTCGCTGGTGTCGCCGTCCGGGCCCCGCTGACCAGGGTCCCGGAGAACTGGATGAAGCTCGGGGTGGGTGTCATGCTCACCAGCTTCGGCACGTTCTGGGGCGCGGAAGGGGCCGGCGTCGCCTGGCCGGGCAACGACGCCGCCCTGCTCGTACTCGTCCCGGTGGTCGCGCTCGTCGCCGTCGCCTGCATCGCCTGGCTGCGCTCCCGCCAGGCTGCTGCCGCCGGCCCGGCCAGGAAATCGGAGGTTGTCGCCTCATGAGACGGCTCAGGTCGTTTGGTGCGTTCTGGTACGACTTTATCGTCGGTGACGACTGGCGCCTCGCGGTCATGGTCGTGGCTGGGCTGGCCCTGACCGCGATCCTCGTCCACGTGGCGGGGGTGAACGCGTGGTGGGCGCTCCCGGTCTTCGTCTTCGCCGCCCTCGCCTGGTCCCTGCACCGGGCAACCGCCAGAAAGTAAGGACCGGCGTCCAGTGCCGACCCGGCCCGCCATTGGCCTGGTGGGGGGAGCGGCCGCGAGAACCTGAAGGTGCTCGCCCGGCTGGGCCGCCTTCCGCTGGGCGCGGTCGGTCTTCGTCCGCAGCGACGTCACCGCCTGGCACCGGCTCCCGAGGCTGGCCGGTGAGGATGGCTCATGGCAGTATCGCAGGATGCGGGCAGCGCGGTGGGCTGGCGGTGTGGCGTGGGCAGGTTCCTGGTACCTGATGTATCTGGAGATCACCCGGTGGCGTCACGTCAAGCCGTCGCTGGCGTTCAACCCTGGTTCAGTACCGCAGAGCGGTATCCGGCCCCGTCCCGGGCTGCCGCTGATCATGCTGTATGGCGTGTGCGCGGTGGCGCCGCTCACGGTGCTGGCCGGCTGGGTCAGGCGGATCCGCACGCAAAGCTGACAGCCCCGGGACCGAAAGGTCCCGGCCCGGACGGCCAGGGACAGGTCGTCTTCGAATTCACTCAGGAGCGGAGTGGCGGCCGGAGTCGCGGGCGCCGACGAGGGTGACGGCGGCTGTCCCGGCGGCGAGCAGGAGTGCGGCGCAGAGCGCACCGCCGAGGTCGTGTGGCGGGCGGGCCGCCCAGACGCACGGCGTGGTCGGGTTCCCGGTCAGTGCGACTTCGGTGACCAGCAGGTAGGCGAGCGGCCCGGTCTAGCCGAAAGCGCCGCCGAGCGCCGCCGCGGAGAGCAGCCCGGTCCCGGCGATCTGCGGCCAGGAGGGCGGGGGATATCCCCCAGGTGAAGTTGGGTGACAGCCGGCTGCTGTATCTCTGATGCTCTCCGTAGCGTGATGGCTGGGGGTAATCGCGCTGGACAAGGAGTATGTCGATGATTGAGGCTCGCGGGCTGACAAAAAGATACGGGCGGACGCTCGCCGTCGATGATCTCAGCTTCACTCTCCGGCCCGGCATAGTGACCGGCTTCCTGGGCCCGAACGGGGCAGGCAAGACCACCACCATGCGGCTGATCCTGGGCCTAGACCGGCCGACCGCGGGGACGGTCACGATCGACGGAAGGCCGCACCGCCAGGCGGCCAGCCCGATGCGGGAGATCGGCGCGCTGATTGACGCGCGGGCGGCCCATGGGGGCCGGAGCGCGCGGAACCATCTGCTCTGCCTGGCGCAGACCAACGGCATCTCGCCGCGGCGGGTGGACGAGGTGCTGGACATCGTGGGGCTGTCCGACGTAGCGGGACAGCGATCCAAGGCGTTCTCGCTCGGTATGAGCCAGCGGCTCGGCATCGCCGCCGCGATGCTCGGCGATCCGCAGGTGCTGATGTTCGATGAGCCGGTCAACGGGCTGGATCCAGAGGGCATCGTGTGGATCCGCAGGCTGATGCAGTCTCTGGCCGCCGAAGGCCGCGTCGTGTTCGTCTCCAGCCATCTGATGTCGGAGATGGAGAATACGGCCGATCACCTGATCGTGGTCGGCCGAGGACGGCTGATGGCGGACTGCGGGATGGCCGAGTTCATCGAACGTAGCTCCCGGCAGGCGGTCATGGTGCGGACGCCGTCGCAGGACGACCTGGCGCGGGCCGTCACCGCCGCGGGCGGCTCGGTCACCCGCGAACCGGACCAGTTGCGGGTGCGCGGCCTGTCCGAGGACCAGGTGGGCGACATCGCCTTCGCCAACCGCGTCCCCGTCTACCACCTGGCCGCGGCCAGGGTCTCGCTTGAGCAGGCATTCATGGAACTCACGGCGGACAGCGTGGACTATCACGCTGCCCTGCCGGTTAGTCAGGAGGCATGACATGGCAGCAGTAACCGCCGGACTGGCCAGGCCGGGCGCGGTGCCCGTACTGGGCGTCAGGGCCGGCATCGCTGGAACGCTGCGCAGCGAATTCACCAAGATCCGCTCGGTGCGGTCCACCTACTGGTCTTTGATCCTGCTGGTGCTGGCCGGTTTCGCCTGGACCGTGGCGGACTGCCTGGGCACGGCGCACAACTGGCCGCACATGGCGGCGCAGGACAAGGTCCGCTTCGACGCGACGCAGGCGAGCGTCACGGGGGTGGCGCTGCTCGGGCAGCTGGTGATCCTGGTCCTGGGCACGCTGGTGCTCACCTCGGAGTACTCGACCGGCATGATCCGCACCTCGCTGACCGTGATGCCGCGCCGGGCCGTGCTGTACTGGTCCAAGGTCGCGGTCTTCGCCGCGGTCAGCGTGGTGATCGCGCTTGCGGCGAGCCTGGCGGTCTTCGGTGTCGGCCAGAGCCTGCTGCACAGCACGGGCGAGAGTGCGTCGCTGTCCCAGCCGGGCGCGCTGCGGGCCGTGCTGCTGACCGGGCTCTTCGTAGCGCTGTCGGGCGCGATGGCCTACGGCATGGGCGCGATCGTGCGCAACACGGCCGGCGGCATCACCGCGTCGTTCGGGCTGGTGTTCCTGCTGCCGCAGCTAGCCAAGGCGCTGCCGGGCTCCTGGTATGCGGATCTGGAGCGGTGGCTGCCCGGAGGCGACATCGTGCCGGCCATCACCAGCTCGCAGAGCCAGCTGCTGAACCCGCACATGTTCTCCGCCTGGGGCGAGTTCGCGGTCTTCGGCGGCTACGCGGTCATCATGCTCGGCATCGGCGCGCTGCTGTTCAGCCGCCGTGACGCCTAGCCAGTCACGGCCAGGCAGAGTGGGCTAAATGAGCAGGTCAGCCAGGTGTGACCCGTCCGGATCCCCAGTCAGCAGTTACCCTGGGCATGTGCTGAGGAGGGTGAACGCCTGGTTGCGCCGCCATCCGTGGCAGGCGGATGGCCTCCTGGCCGCGGCCCTGCTGGTGCTCAGCGTGCCGCAGCTCACCACCGGGACGGCCGGCGCGCCCGCGCGGGGCGCCTACGTCGCCGTTCACGTTCTGCTCGCCGCCACCGTGGTGCTGCGCCGCCGGTATCCGGTAGCGGCGTTCGCCGCCGCGGCGGCGATCGGCGCAGCGCAGATCGCCTTCGGCGTGCAAGTCGGCAGCTCAGCCTCGGTCTTCGCTCTTCAGCCGACCGGTGTCACCGACCTGGCGATCCCGGTGCTGCTGTACACGCTGGCTGCTTACCGCCCACGGCCGGTATCCATCGCCGGGCTGGTCATCTGCCTGCTCGGAGCGGCGGCGGCCATTGCCCGCTGGGCCCCGGCACACCAGGCCTATGCCGGGGATGCGGTGCTCGGCGCGGTCATCGGGCTTGGCGGCCTGACCGTAGCCGCGTGGGTGCTCGGCGATTCTGTGGCCTACCGGTACCGGCGGGCCCGTTTCGGCGCGCTGCAAGAGCGCGCCGCCCGGCTGGAGGCCGAACGCGATGCACAGGCGCGGATCGCCGTGGCCGCCGAACGTGAGCGCGAGCTGACGCAGCGGCGGGCGCGCGTGGTGGACGAGGCGGAGGCCAGGCTGCGCGGGATCGAGCGGGACCTGCACGACGGGGCACAGATCCGGCTGGCGGCGCTGGCCATGACGCTCGGCGAGATCAAGGAGAACCTGGAGCACGGGGCGGACGCGGAGCGCACGATCTCGCTCGCGGCCGCCGCGCACCGGAACGCCAAGGAGACGCTCGCCGAGCTGCGGGACCTGGCCAAGGGCATCCACCCAGCCGTGCTGGACCGCGGCCTGCCGACGGCGCTGGCCGTGCTGGCGGAGGCGAGCGCGGTCCCGGTCGGGCTGACGGTGGACCTTGGCGGCCGGCCGTCGCCGGCCATCGAGGCCATCGCGTACTTCTGCGCCGCGGAACTGCTGGCTAACGTGGCCAAGCACAGCGGGGCCAGCCGGGCGGAGATCAGCGTGAGCGACGAGAGCGGAAGGCTCGTGATGAGAGTGACCGACGACGGGGCCGGGCAGGCCAGGCTGAAGCCCGGCGGCGGGCTCGCCGGGCTGGTTGAACGGGTGCAGACGGTCGACGGCCTGCTGTCCGTGGACAGCCCGGCGGGCGGGCCGACGACCGTGACCGTCGAGTTGCCGGTGCATGCCTGATGAGCGCCGGGATTGGAGCCGACCAGAACAGGGCCGGCGGGACGGGCGGGCTGCGGATAGTGATCGCGGAGGACGCGGCGATCATGCGGGATGGGCTCACCCAGACTCTTTCCCACCGGGGACACCACGTGGTGGCGGGGGTGGCGGACGCCGGGGCACTGATGCGGGCGGTCGAGGGCCACCTGCCCGACGTCGCCATCATCGACGTGCGGATGCCGCCGACGCACACCGACGAGGGGCTCCAGGCGGCGCTGGCCATCCGCCGGGAGCATCCGGGTATCGGTGTGCTGGTGTTCTCCCAGTACATCGAGGCGCGGGCGGCGGCGGAGCTGCTGGCCGGGTCGCCCGCGGGAGTCGGCTACCTGCTGAAGGACCGGGTGGCGGACGTCAGCGACTTCATCGAGGCCATCGGCATCGTGGCACGCGGCGGGACCGTGCTCGACCCCGAAGTGGTCAGGAAGCTTCTCGGCGCCGGCCGGCACGCCGATTCGCTGGCCGCGCTCACCGGGCGGGAACGTGAGGTGCTGACCCTGATCGCGCAAGGACGCTCGAACACCGCCATCGCGGAGGCGCTGTTCATCTCGCCCGGCGTGGTGGAGAAGCACGTAGCCAGCATCTTCGCCAAGCTGGGGCTGCCTCCCTCGGACAGCGACAACCGCCGGGTGATCGCGGCGATCAGGTATCTAGAGGGACGCTAACGGTAGTTCGTTGACTGAGCACGCACCGGTGCGGGTCCAGCGCTGCCACTTGGCAGCCCGGCACTGCTCGCAACCGCGCCAGGGAGCCTGCAACCAGGAGAGCAGTCCGACCACGATCGGTGCACCGTCCATTGGCGCCCATGGGCGTTTGTCGCCGTCGAGGGTGGTTGTTAGTCGGCTTGGGTAGTCCTAGGGGGTCTGGCGTCCGGTCTGGCGAATGCCGTGTTCCTTGCGGCGGTAGTAACTGACCGGGTAGGCGAACGCTGCTATGGCCACGGCTATCGCCCAAAGGATGCCGACGATGAAAAGAACTTGTGCCTCATCCTTGGCGATGACGCCACCCGCGCTCGCCGCGACCATCGCGGACGGCACGCCGGTGATGAAGATGCCGATCGCAACACCGGTCAGTAGCGTGCGGCGGCTATTCGGCTGTGCTGGTTGCACAGGCTGCTCGCGGGACACAGGTCCGAGGCGGGCGTCGACACGTGCGGTGATTTCCCGGTCGACTCGCTCCAGGAAGGACTCGATCACCTCGTCGCTGTATTCGGGGCCAAGCTCGTTGTGCGCTGCGGCGGCGGCGCGGATCTCCTGTGGAGAAAGCGGCGATGTGCTCATCTGTGAGAGCCTCCCGTATAGCCACGGCCAAGGTCCGTGAAGACAAGATACATCTCGGGAACGGAGCTTGTCAGCATTGGGCGATTCGCCGCGCGCTTCCCGGGCTGTGCCCTCGCGGCCAAGGGCCCCGACTGCCGTGAGGTGGAGCCCTGCGGCGGTCTCACGTGCGCGGACCAGACGCTGTCAGCCGGGTACCACGTTCCAGCCGGGTCCGATGAATACCATGCCCTGCGGGCCGAAGGCCGGGCCGTGCACGTCCACCGTGGCGATGACGCCCGTCCACGGATTGAGCTGGCCGAGGTAGTTCGGCGGGAAACCCGGCGCGGGGCAGGTCGCCGGGGCGTTGTCCGCGTCGCACGGAGTGACCGCGACGAAGATTGACCCGGCCCGGAACGGGCCGGTCACCACGTCGATCGTGGCGCCCGCCGTGTTGGCGCCGAACAGCTGACCGTGCGGGCTGCGCGCCCACGCGGTGTCGTCGACCGACTGGGACAGCTGCAGCACGGCGAGCTTGCCGTCGGGTGCGTAGAAGATCTGCTCCTTATCGCCCTGGCTAGTCAGCATGAAGTCACCGGCGAACCGCGGACCCGACCACGGGACATCCTCGTTGGAGTCGGGGTCGGTCAGCGCCAGCTCGGCTTTCTTCCCGAAGCCCTTACCGGTATTGGCGACGGTGGCCTCGGCCTCGTCATAGAACAGTGGCTTGACGGTGGCAACCAGGGCGGCGCGGTCGAACGTCACCGAGTACGCGGCCGGGTAGGTGGGCTGCGGGGCGGCCTTGCCGATCGTGCCGGGCGCCGACGCGCTGATCAGGACCTTGTGGTCCCAGATCGAGATGGCGTCGGTACCCCCGTTGTGCGGGAGCGGGATGTCGTAGCGGTAGTGCAGGACCTGGTGCGAGGGCGACGCATCAGGCGTGATCGTGTAGATGCTGGAGTGTGCGTCCTCGTTCACCGTGGCGATGAGCAGCTGCTTTCCGGTATCGGCGGTGATGCCGTCACACTTGCCGTGCAGGTCCCACTGGTGCACGACGTGGCCCCTGGCAGTGAACTCCACGATGGTGCTGTCGGTGTTGCCGTCGGGGCTGGGCTGCCCCTGCGGCCCGACGCCGTTCTGGAACGTGGTGTAGATATCGTGGCCCAGCACGGCGATGTCGTCCGGGCTGGACAGCGCCTCGGTGCGTGCCTTCTTCTTGCCCGCTGGGATGAACGTGTGCCGCAGGTCAGCGCCGTTGAGGACCACGCGTACCTGATACTGGGGCGCGTGTGCTGGACTGTGCGGCGATGCGGCGGCTGTCGAAGTGCCGACGACGAGCAGGCTTGCGGGGACAGCTGCCACCGCGGCGAGGATGGCCGCGGCGCGCCGGGCTGATGCGGGCATTCAAGTCCCCCTTCCGAATTCACTTGCCCCAGGCATACTCCTATGAGGTGACGCGACAGCAACCCCTGCCGGGCGACCAGGTGAACGAAGGTCGTCGCTACCTGCCGCGTTTCCTGTTCACCAAGTGAGGGCTGAGCAGGTCGCTGCCGAACGGTTCGGGAGTACCACGTACGACGATGACCGCGCTGCGTCCGGTGCCCGAGCAGCGGCTTTGCCCGCTACGAAGTGACCGTGGGGGTCGGAGCCGTGACGGGCTGCGCGAGCGCGCCGGTGCTGGGTGCGGTGATCGGCGGGGTGCTGCCGAGCTGGCTGTACGTGACGGTCCAGGTGGAAGTGCCGTTGTTTGCCGCAGAGCCGGTGTCCTGCTGCCGGAAGGTGAGGCTGACCTTCTGGACGAGGCCGCCGGGTCCGACGGTCATCCGCAGCGCAACGCCGTTGTGGTATCCGCCAGGGGCGCCGGGTTCGTTGCCGCTGCGCAGGTCGCTGATGACCTGAATGAGCTCGTCGTCACCGGGCTTGACCCCTGGGTCGCCGGTGCTGTCCGGGATGGTGCCGGTGTAGATGGTGGTACCGTCCGGCTGTGTTGCCTGCTGCAGGCCGGTGGCGAGGCTGAGGATCTGCCCGGCCGTGTTGCCCGCGGCGTTGTCCCGGGCGAGCTGCACTGCGGGGCCGAGCCTTGGGCCGACGTCCGAGGCGCTCGCGTAATGCAGCCAGGTCCCGCCCGCCGTCTGCACATAGACGCCCCCTCCGACGAGGAGGAGCTGCTGGTTCGTTCCCAGGACGCTGCGCTGGCCGCGCGTTAGCGCGATGCCGGTCCCGTTCCACCGCGTCGTATCGAGCGTGTAGGAGGAGCTGCCGTTGACCACCGTGGCGGTCTGCGTTCCCGAGGCTGCTGCGGTGGTGGCGGCGAGTGCCTTCGTCGCCGCCGCATAAGCGCTCGGCGGCGACGCGGCGCTCAGCATCAGGGCGGCCACGACGGCTGCGGCGGCAAGTGCCGTGGCTCCTGCTGCGGAAAGGCCAACCACGCGGCGGTGAGGAGCGAGGCGCGGCGGCCTGCCAGGCGCAGGACGCGGAGTCGATACGATCTGCGCCCTGAGGGCCTCGTAGCGGCCGTCGGCGTCGAAGCCGGGCCGGTTACGCGGGTTCGCGTCCCGCAGGGCCCGAAGGCTGGTATCGGCGGGCATGGCGGTGCTCCTTTCTGAAGCAGGTCGGCTGGCGTGGGTGCGCTTTGCCGTCATGGCTCGCGCCCGCCAGCAAGCGGCGAGACGAAGCTGGGGGCGGCGGTGCCTGCGCCCGTCGCGTGTGATTCGAATGCCGCACGGAAACGGCTTCTTGCCCGATGCAGGCGTACCCGTATCGTCACTGGCGGACGGTGCAGCGCCCGTCCGATCTCAGCTGGGGTCAGCCCCTCCCATTCGGCCAGAAGCAGGACTTCCCGGTCCCGGGGCCCGAGCGCCGCGAGCGCGTCGTGCACACGCGAGATCCTGGGGTCTTCTTCCGCCGGAGCCGTTGCCGCCTCAGCAGTCAGCCTCCGGTTCAGCCTGCTGCGGCGTGCATGTGCGCGAGCCTGGTTAGCCATGACACGACGGGCGGTCGCATACAGCCATGGCCGAGCGTCGTCCCCAGCCGGCACGTCGTCGAGCCGCCGCCAGGCGATCAGGAACACCTCGGCGACCGCATCCTCCGCATCGCCGCGGGAATGCGAGCGCCACCGACAGTACGAGGTGATGCCCTCGACCTGCTCGCGGAACAGCGCATCGAAGCGCCGCCGGCGTTCGCCGTCTGCTTCCGTCAAAGCCGTCTCCTCTTCGGGGTTGCCCACTTACCCCGCACATGTCCAGAGGGGAAGCCAGCGTTTCAGGCCGGCTCCCGGGACATCCCTGGGGAGGGAACTAGGGAGCTTCTCTAGGGACCGCGACCTCGGCCCGGGGCGACAGTGGATCCATTCACCTGAAGCAACCGAGTCGAGAAGGCCATCTGCCATGAGCACCCCAGTCCTGCACCGCGAATCATCAGACCACGAGCCGAGACCTGTGCAGGGGCCAGGTCGCGGCGCGGATCAGCTTTCGGAGCCCGGGGCCAAGCGCCGCGGTGGGACCGCGGTGCGGCGCCTCGGCGTAGTCGGCCTGGCTCTCGTGCTGATCTCGGCGATGGACAGCATCCGCAACCTGCCCGCCACGGCCACGTTCGGGTGGTCGGCCATCTTCTTCTACGGCATCGCCATCCTCACCTACCTGGTGCCGGTGGCCCTGTGCTCGGCCGAGCTGGCCACCACCGTCGGTGGCGGCATGTACCGGTGGGTGCGGGAGGCGTTTGGCTCGCGGTGGGGCTTCCTGGCCGTGTGGTGCGACTGGTCGGAGAACATCGTCTGGTTCCCCACCGTGCTGGTGTTCCTGGCCACCACGGTCGCCTACGTGATCAACCCGGACTTGTCGCAGAACAAGGCGTTCCTCGTGCCCGTGATGCTCGTGATCTTCTGGGGCGTGACGCTCTTCTCGCTGGTCGGTTCCCTGAAGTCGGCCCGCTGGACCGGCATCGGCGTCATGGTCGGCACCGCTGTCCCGACGGCGGCGATCATCGGCCTGGGCCTGTGGTGGGCCGGCAGCGGCAAGCACTCCGAGATTCCCTTCCACGCCAGTGCGGTCCTGCCGGCCTGGCACGGCTTGCAGAGCCTGGTGTACGCGGCCGGGATCGTCGTGGCGTTCGCCGGGATGGAGATCGGCGGCTTCTATTCGCACGTGACCAGGAACGTCAAGCGCACCTACCCCAAGGCAGTCCTGGTGGCAGCGCTCACGGTGGCGTCGCTGTCCATCCTGGGCAGTGTGGCGATCGCGATGGTCGTGCCGGGCCGGCAGATCCAGCTGGCCGGCGGTATCATGCAGGCCGTGTCGATCTTCTTCGGCAAGCTTGGCATCGACGGCCTGATCCGGCCGTTCGGCGTGCTCGTGATCATCGGTGTCCTGTGCGGCCTGGCGTCCTGGAGCATGGGGCCCGCCGAGGGGATGCGCCGGGTGGCCGCGGACGGTCACCTGAACTCGTGGTGGGGTAAGACCAACCGCCGGGGCGCTCCCACCAGCGTCCTTCTGCTGCAGGCCACGCTCGGCTCGCTGCTGGCTGTGGCGATGGTGTTCGTCAACAACATCAACACCTATTACTGGATGCTGACCGCGCTGGTCGCCCAGACCTTCCTGGTCATGTACTTCCTGATGTACATCTCGGTCATCCGGCTGCGCATCACCAAGCCGGACGCCCCGCGTCCGGCCAAGATCCCGGGCGGCAAGGTGGGACTCGCAGTCGTTACCGGGCTGGGGATAGCAGGCGCGCTCTTCACGTTCTTCCTCGGGTTCATCCCCGCGACCCACCTGTCGCTATCCGGGACCATCGCCTACGTCGCGGTGATGGCGTTCGGGATGATCGTGATCGTCGGCACGCCATTCCTCCTGCACCGGGGCCCATCGCTCAAGGCCGATTCGCAGGAGGATCCCAATCTGCTTACTCAGCAGACACCCGGCGCCGTGTGACGTGTAGCCGTAACGCAAAAGGGCTGCCAGGGCCCGGCGGGCTTTCCCCGCCGGGCCCTGAACTTATTTATTCGCAAGCGGGCTCTGGTTACTAGTGGCCGAAGAATGGTGTGCAGACCGGCTTGCTCAGCCCATGCCGGCCGCGTAGCTCGATGCACGCCTGAGCCTTGGTCTTGGCGACGCCGACCATGTCGGTCGTCTGCCATTGCCGGTCGAACCAGGCCCGCTCGGTCGAGGCGACCTCGAGCGCATGGGTGCCCCGGTCATAGATCCAGAACCTGGCGCCGTCGGGATGGCCGGTGTCGGTGACCGTCGCCCACGCCGACTGGCAGCCGGAACTGTACCGCAGCCGCAGTGTGACGCGCGTCTTGCGCAGGCCGTCATAGACCGAGACGGCGTAGACGGTGGAAGCGTCCTTGCTGCAGTTCTCGGCCTGAGGGCTCTTGCCGATGCAGCCGGGCCCATAACACCCGTATCGCGGCGCGGAGGTGGTGGCGGCCGATGCGGATGTGGCCGTGACGGCCAGTGCGCCCGTGGTGAGCGCCGCGGCGCTCACGCCCCCGATGAGCACGTTCCGGAGTCTGTCCGATGTTCGCATGATGATTCCTTTCGTCATGACGGCGCCGTCATGGTTGCGGCTCCAAGGCCTAAATCTGCGCACATCCACTGATGGGTCTCTGAGCTCATCTGCGGGCAGGGCTGCCGGTTGCCTGTGGTTATGCGCGCATAAATGTGATGCCCCTGACAGAAACCGCCATGAATGCTGGCCGCAACCGCCAGGAAAGCTGGCAGCCCTCGCGCTGCCTGCTTTGTCCTGGGTCGCTATCGGATGGCTACGGAAGCGTCCGGCGCAGGCCGTCGTGGCCTGCGGTGGTTATGCCGCTGAAGCCGTGCCCCGCGCGCTGCGCCCATTGCGCTGCGGTGATGGCGGCCGGGTCTGCTGGGAGGTAGTGGCTGAGGATGAGCTCGCGGGCTCGTGCGCGTTCGGCGACGCCGCCGACCTGGCTGACGTCGGTGTGCAGCGCGGCCATCCGGGCCAGTTCGGCATCGCCGGTGCCATGCCGCTTGAGGTAGTTCAGGTCGGCGACCTGGTGGACGAGAATGTCAGCCCCCCGGGCCAGGGCGATCAGGTTGTCGTTCACGGTGGTGTCGCCGGAGAACACGACGGAGCCGTCCGGTGTGTCGAACCGGTAGGCCAGCGCCGGAACCGCCCGGCCGTGCGTCACGGCTACGGCGGTGACCCGGAGGATCCCGTCGTCGAAGACGATGACCGGGACGCCGGGGATGTCGCCGGCTGGCGTGGGGACGGCGATGTCGGTGGCCCGGACGAGCGCGCCCGCGTCCGGCATGCGGGCGTCTAGTGGCATGACGTTCAGGTGGTAGGCGTAGCCGGCCAGGATGTGCCCGACCAGGTCGGCCGTTCCGGGATCCGGCCGTTCCGGCTCGATCGTGGTCTGGCGGCGGAAGAGGGCATCACCTTCCGGCAGCGCCTTCGGTCGCGACGGCCCATAGACGCGGATCGGCGCAAGCGGCCGGTCGTCGCGCTCCCGCGCACCCCAGCCGTACAGCAGCATCCCGGGCAGGTCGCCGACATGGTCGGCATGGAGGTGGGTGAGGAACACCGCCTCCAGGCAAGAGAAGTCCAGTCCTGCCTCGGCGAAGCCGGACGGTGCACCGCGGCCGCAGTCGATGACGAAGACCCGTCCGCCGATGACGAGTGCCGAACAGATCCCCGCTCTTCCGGCGACAGGAAGGGGCGCGCCCGCCGTTCCCAGCAGCACCAGTTCGGTTGTCATGCTGGTCTCCTTCCGCTGCTGCGGCCAGGTGGATAAGAGGGCACGCATGACGCCCGTTCGGTCAAGAGTAGTTCCGGAATCCTGAGCCAGAAAAGCTAGAGTACTTGTCGCGAGTATACATTGAATGTATTCTCTCAGGTATGAGTGTTCCATTGACGCTTCTCGGGCTGCTTGAGCGGGAGCCAAGCCACGGCTACGACCTCAAGCGCGACTACGACGCTTACTTCGGGCGGGGCAAGCCGCTGCCGTATGGCCAGGTCTACGCCACCCTCGGCAGGCTCGCCCGCGATGGCATGGCGATCGCCGGCCCGGCCGAGCCCGGCGAGGGTCCCGAGCGCAAGCGCTACGTCATCACCTCCGGCGGAGTGGCCGAGGTGAGCAACTGGCTCGAGACCCCGGCCGCGCCCGAACCGCACCTGCAGACGGTGCTGTTCGCCAAGGTCGTGCTCTCCCTCATGCTGGACCGCCCCGCGGACCGCTACCTGGACCTTCAGCGCGCCGCGCACCTGCAGCGGATGCGCGAGCTCACCGAGCTCAAGCAGCACGGCGACCTGGTCGACACCCTGCTCGCCGACCACGCCCTGTACCACCTGGAAGCGGACTTGCACTGGATCGACCACACCGCGGCCCGGCTGGGCGCACTCGCACGGGAGGTACAACGATGATCATCGAGGCCAGGGAGGTCGAGAAGTCGTTCGGCCAGACCCCGGCGCTGCGCGGCGCCACCATCGAGGCGGAGCAGGGCGAGATCCTCGCCGTCATGGGCCCGAGCGGCTCCGGCAAGTCGACGCTGCTGCACTGCCTGGCCGGCATCCTGACCCCTGACCGGGGCGAGGTCAGGTTCGGCGGCCAGCGCGTGGACACGCTGAAGGAGGCGCAGCGCAGTGCGCTGCGGCGGGACAAGTTCGGCTTCGTGTTCCAGTTCGGCCAGCTGGTGCCCGAGCTGACCGCCGAGGAGAACGCCGCCCTCCCGCTGCTGCTGGCCGGCACCCGGCGGGCAGCGGCGCTAACGCAAGCGCGAGCGTGGTTCGCCCGGCTAGCCCTGGATGGGCTGGAAGGCCGCCGGTCCGGGGAGCTGTCTGGCGGCCAGGCGCAGCGCGTCGCGCTGGCCCGGGGCCTCATCGCCCGGCCCGAGGTCCTGTTCGCCGACGAGCCGACCGGTTCGCTGGACTCGGTCACCGGCGAGCACGTCATGAACCTGCTCACCCAGGCCGCCCGCGAGCAGGGCAGCACGGTCATCCTGGTCACACACGAGGCCCGGGTCGCCGCCTACGCCGACCGCGAGGTCATCGTCCGGGACGGGAAGGTCAGCACGCTGACCGGAGTGGCCCCGTGATCCGTCTCGGCCTGCGCCTCACCCTCGGCGGCGGCCGCGATGCCGCCGTCCGCCTGGTGCTCCTGGTGGCCGCGGTCGGACTGGGTGTCGGGCTGCTGCTAATCGCCGTGGCCGGCGTCAACGCCGTGAATACCCAGAACGACCGTTATGCGTGGCTCAGTACCGGTGGCCCGGGGCCGGCGGCCGGCCCGGCGAAGACCTCCGCCAATCCGCTGTGGTGGCTGATCCGCGCCGACCGGTTCGACGACCAGCTCATCGGCCGGATCGACGTGGCCGCCACCGGGCCGGCGTCGCCGGTGCCGCCCGGCATCTCGCACCTGCCTGGTCCCGGCCAGTACTACGCCTCCCCGGCGCTGGCCGCGCTGCTGCGCAGTACACCCGCGGACCAGCTGGCGGGCAGGTATCCCGGGCACCTGATCGGCACTATCGGCAATGCCGCGCTGCCGTCCCCGAACTCGCTGGTCATCGTCATCGGACGCACCGTAGCCCAGCTGGCCCACGCACCCGGTGCCGTACAGGCGACCGCGATCGCCACCGCGCCGCCGAGCGGCTGCGACCAGAGCCAGTGCCTGCCCGGCCAGGGTGTGAACGCGAGCGGCATCGACCTGATCATGTCGGTGGTGGCGCTCGCGATCTTGTTCCCGCTGCTCATCTTCATCGGCACCGCGACCAGGCTGTCGGCCGCCCGCCGCGAGGAGCGGTTCGCCGCGATGCGGCTGGCAGGGGCGACCCCACGGCAGGTCTCGCTCATCGCGGCGGTCGAGTCCACGGTCGCCGCAGTAGCGGGGGTGGCCGCTGGCTTCGGCCTGTTCTTCGGCCTACGCGTCCCGCTCGCCTCGATCCCGTTCACCGGCACGCCCTTCTTCCCCAGCGACCTGTCACTCAGCCTGCCCGACGTCCTGCTGGTGGCGCTCGGAGTGCCGCTGGCCGCGGCCATCGTGGCCCGGCTGGCGCTGCGCCGGGTGCGCATCTCCCCGCTCGGGGTGACCCGCCGGGTGACCCCGAAGGCGCCGCGGGCCTGGCGGGTGCTCCCGCTGCTGGCCGGTCTCGGCGTACTCGGCTTCATCGTGGTGCATGGCCGCCCGCCGACCACGCCCGAGCAGATCCAGGCGTTCCTGTCCGCGTTCTTGCTGATCATGGTGGGCCTGGTCACCGCCGGGCCGTGGCTGACCATGGCCGGAGCCCGTCTGATGACGCGGCGGACCAGCCGGCCTTCCGCGCTGATCGCGGCCCGCCGGCTCGCCGACAACCCGAAGGCCGGGTTCCGTGCGGTGAGCGGCCTGGTGCTCGCCCTGTTCATCACCACCGTGGCCGTCGCTCTCATCACCACGCAGAACACCAAGGGCGCCAGGCCGCTCGACGGGCCAGCGGCTGCCAACGTCCTGGCGGACCAGTTCTCCGACGATTACCAGCCGGCTACCGTGCCGACCCCGCCGGCTGCGCTGGAGGGCCGGCTGCGGTCGGTCGGCGGCGTCCAGGGGCTGCTCGCGGTGCACCAGGCCCGCGGACTGAGTCTTCCGGACGCGCTGTTCGGGTTCCCGCGACGGTTCGGACCCATTTCGGCCGGCCTGGTCTCGTGTACCCAGCTGGCTGGCATTCCTCCGTTTGGCCGCTGTCCCGCGGGGGCGGCCGTGGCCGTCTTCCCGGCGGACGCTGTGTTCGGGGGTAAGTCCCTGGCCGGGATTACCTGGCCGGCCGCCAGCGTTTCGGTGTCGCGGCTCGACCGCCTTCCGGTGCTCGCGATCAATGTGGCCACCGACGGAACGGTCCCGGCCATCGAGCAAGCCCGGACCGTGCTGGAAACTGCTTACCCCGGCGACGACCCGCCAGCCACCCTTAGTGAAGAGTACGCGGACGTTAACCAGCAGAACGTGGCGTATCAGCAACTGGCGGACGTGGTCGTGCTGACCAGCCTGGCCATCGCCGGATGCACGCTGGCGGCAAGCGTCGCGGCCGGGCTGGCCGAGCGCAAGCGCCCGTTCAGCCTGCTGCGGCTGGCCGGCGCCCCGGTCGGCATGCTTCAGCGCGTGATCGCGCTGGAGAGCGCTGTCCCGCTCCTGGTGACCGCGGTGATCTCCATCGGCGTCGGGTTCGCCGCCGCGGCGATGTACGCGGCCGCCCAGATCGGCCCGTTCGCGGCGCCAGGTGCCGCGTACTACCTCATCACCGGCGCCGGCATCGCGCTGAGCCTCGGCATTATCGCCGCCACCGTGCCGCTGCTCCGCCGCATCACCGGCCCCGAGGCCGCGAGAAACGAGTAATCCCGGCCCGCGCCGCCGGCAGCTGGCGGCGGCTGGCGGCTCAGCCTTTGACGTGGTCCCGCCAGGAGTGCTCGGGCTCGAAGCCGAGGACCTGCCGGGCGCGGTCCATCGCCAGCAGCGTGCCGTGAGTCCCCACATCACGCGTGAGCTCCACCCCGGGGAACACCTCGGCGAGCAGGTCCGCCGAAGGCCGGTTCATCACCGTGTCAGCCGCCGCGATGATGAACGACGATGCCGGTCCCACGGCGGCGGCGTCGGCTTCCAGCGCGAGCCGGCAGGACAGCGCCACGTCCCGCTCGTCGATGTAGCCCCACAGATTCCACTTGCGCAGCTGCGGATCGTCCCAGACGGACGGGAACTCCTCGTAATCTGCGGGCTCCATGATGTTGGACAAGCGCAGCGCCACGAACGGGATGCCGGACCACTGGGCGATCTGCCCGGCGACCGTCTCACTGGCCACCTTGGACAGCGCGTAGGTCGAGGTCGGCAACGGGTAATGGTCCTCATCGACGGGGGCGTAACGCGGCGGCACGTCGAAGGGCAGGCCCAGCGTTGTCTCGCTCGAGGCCCACACGACGCGGCTCAGCTTCAGGTTCGCCGCCGCGTGGAAGACGTTGAAGTTCATCGTCATGTTGGCATTGAACGTGGCCGCCGGGGTGGCCAGGCCGGGCGCCGGGATGTTCGCCAGGTGCACGACGGCGTCCGCGCCGGTGAGCGCCTCGACGGCCTGGCCGTAATCGGTGAGGTCGGCCCGGAGCACGTCGTCCTCGCCGAACCGTGTCACCAGGTCGGTCGCCGCCACCTCATAGCCGTGCTCGCGCAGGTCCTGCACCACGGCCCGGCCCGCCTGCCCGTTCGCGCCCGTCACACAGATCCGCCGCGTCATCATGGCTCCCTTCGCCTGTTCCTCACCCCCGGACCACAGCCAATCATGCCCGCGACGGCCTCCCGCAGCATCGAGCACCCGCCGCATGCCAGTATCAGAAACCAGGCACCTGACCAGAACGGTGCGCGGCCTACTCGCAAGAAACGGCGAAGGGAGAATAGGCCATGGCGTCCGAAAGTGTGCTCAACGTGATGATGCACCGCCACGTTTTCGACACGGAACGGCCGTTCGCCCGTGTCCTGGATGGGATCCTCAGCGGTATTAGCCAGCCCGACATTGCGCAGCTGTTCAGGACGCTCGCGGCGAGCAGTACATATCAGGAGTTCAGCTCCCTGGTCGAGCAGGCGCAAGGCAGCGCGGGCCTGATGCGGTTCCTCCAGCTCGACCTCGACAACGCGCTGTCGATCGACCCGGAGGCCAGGGACTGGTCTGGGCGCCGGCTGGTCCGCCTGATCGCCGGCAACCCGGTCACCATGGGCCAGATGACCCGCCACGTACCCGACGCCGGCTCGTACGCGCCGGTCACCATTCTCATCGAGGAAACGCCGGGAACCCGAACCCGTGTGGCCTATGACTCCGTCGCCAGCGCGATCGCTCCCTATGACAGTGCGGCCGCGTCTGAGGTGGCCGAGCGGCTCGACACCGAGGTGCTCAGGCTCCTGCGCGAGGCAACCGGAGCGCAGGCACCGGCGGTACCCTGACCATCCCGGGTAACGGCGCATCCCCGGCTGCCACGACACGCTCGATCAGACCGGCGAGGGGCTAACCGTCCGTCCGTTTCATGGCCAGCCGGCATAACGGCATCGTGGCCGGGGCCGAGGCGGGCTGGGTGGGCTTGGCGCCGAGGCGGAGCAGGAGGGCGACCGCGGCCGCGGCCAGGGCGGCGAGCGATGCGGCGTAGACCAGGGCCGTGGCGTGCAGCCCGAAGCTTGTCGTCGCGACGCCGGCGATCAGCGCCGGGATGCTGAACGCGAGGTAGCCCACTATGTAGACGGCGGTTACCAGGCCGGCCCGGTCGTCGGGTGCGGCCAGGGCGGTGATCATGCGGAAGGATCCCAGGAAGGCCAGGCCGAAGCCGGCGCCGGCGATCGTGGAGCCGGCGAGGAAGGCAGCCGGGGTCGTGGTCGCGATCGCGCCGAACGTCACGGCCATGCCCGCGAGCAAGGACAGGCAGCCGGCCAGCATGACCGTCCGGGAGCTGATGGCGCGGAGCGCGAACGCCGCGACGGCCCCGGTCGCGCAGAGCAGGAAGATCACCAGCCCGCCCCACAGCAGGTTCGGTGACCTCACCGCCTGGGCGGCCAGCGACGGTCCCAGCGACAGATACAGGCCACCGAGCGCCCATCCGGCAACAAGACACGGAACGGCGGCGGCGAAGGCTCCCCGGGCCTGCCGCGGCACAGTCACCCGGGGCCGCAGCGAGGACAGGACACCGGGACGCCTGGAACCCGGTTCGGCCATGGCCAGCACCGTGACGATGCCGGCGGCGAAGACGGCCAGCAGCGCCCACCAGATCAGGTGGGTGGGTGCCGGGGCGTACTGGACCAGCGCGCTGGTGATCAGCGCGCCCAGAGCCAGGCCGAGGCTGGAAAAGACGCTCGTCACCACCGGTGCCCGCTGGCTGCCGGCTGGCTGCAGGTCGATCAGCGAGGCCCCGATCGGCCCGGTGGCCAGCCCGGTCGCGATGCCCTGCACGGCCCGGGCCGCATACAGAGCCCCGGTGTCGTGCGCGGCCAGGAAGATCGCGCACCCGGCCGCGCTGAAGACCAGCGCCGCGATGATCACCGGAAGCCGGCCCAGGTAGTCCGACACCGATCCGGCGAACAGCAAGGTGACCAGCAGGACCAGCACGTAGACCGCGAACACGGCCGTCAGCGTGGCGGCCGAGAAATGGAACTGGGCCTGGTACACCTCGTACAGCGGCGACGCGGCCGCCGAGGCGAAGAACACCATCAGGAACAGCACAGCCAAGATCCAGAACGCGGCCGCACCCGGCAACGTCCTGCGACCAGAATGTTCCCCCGTGCCTGGTCCAGGCCGCACATCGTCCACCGGCTTCGCGCGTTCCATCGCAACGTCCTTCCGCCCCGCGCGGCCTGTCCGTGCTCCCCGCGTGGAAGGATGAACTCCGCGCCGGCCTGCCGGCATTCCTGGAAGAACTAGGCGGACGCTGCCGATGGCACCGCTCGGGTGCTCTTCGCGGTCGGCTGATCCTGCTCGGTGAGGACGCCAGCCCGCAGCTGCGCCGGTCCACCTCGCGGGACGCCCTGGTGACAGGGGCGTCGCCGCCGTTCTTCATCTGGCACACCGCCGAGGACCCCTACGTTCCCCGAGCACGCCTACCGCCTCGCCGCGGCGCTCGCAGCCAGCCGCGTCCCGCACGCCGTGCACGTGTTCGCTCGCGGCCCGCACGCCTTGGCCTGGCCGAGGGCGCCGGCGATGCGGCGATCTGGACCACGCTGGCGGATGCCTGGATCCATGAACAGGTGTCACAGCCGGGATGAGTCAGGCAGAGCACGTTTTCAATGAGAGTGAATCTGTAATGGATAGATCCGGTAGAGATTCACTCTCACTGAATTCGGGCTGGGCTGCTGGAGTAAAAACTGAGGCTGGGTGGCGTGTGGGGCCGATGGGGCGGCTTCCGCGCTGGGGCGGGTTGGGCGGTCGGACGGTAGGGCGGCTTCCGCGGTGGGGCGGATTGAGGATGGGGCTGGGATGGGTTAGCTGGTGATGTCGTCCGCCGATTCAGTCGCGGGCGTCGGCGGTGGCGGTGTTAGCTTCCCATTTCTGCTCGATGCGGCCGAAGTGCCAGATGGCCAGGGCCACGATCCAGGTCAGAATGAACACGCCGACAATGACGAACCCGGCCGCGTTGATGTTGAAGCTCCCCATGAACGACCAGAATCCGCCGCCCAGGTTGTACTCGCCGCCTATCAGGCTCAGGATCTCGACGGTCCCGATGAACACCGCGACGAACACGGACAGGCCAGTGATGGTCAGGTTGTAGTAGACCTTGCGGACCGGCTTGGCGAAGGCCCAGTCGTAGGCGAAGTTCATGAAGCAGCCGTCGGCCGTGTCGAACAGGCACATCCCCGCGGCGAACAAGATCGGCAGGGACAGGATCGCGTAGAACGGCAGCCCGGACACCACGGCCGACCCGGCCAGGACCAGCAGCGCGACCTCGGTAGCGGTATCGAACCCCAGGCCGAACAGCACCCCAATCGGGTACATCTTCCACGGGGCGTCGGCCCGGCGGGCCATCGGGCCAAAGAACCGGTTCATCAGGCCGCGCTTGTTCAGCTGCTCTTCCAGCTGCTCGTCGCTGTACTTCCCGGTGCGCATCTCCCGGAACACCCGCCAGATGCCGACACCGATGATGATGTTCAAGATGGCGATGATGTACAGGAAGGTGCCCGACACCGTGGTGCCGACGATCCCGGTGATGTTGTGCAGCCCGGAGTTGTCGTTCTTGACCTGCTCGTCCAGGGCGCGGATGCCGAAGTTCAGCAGCAGGGCCAGCACGAACACGATGGTGGAGTGCCCGAGGGAGAAGAAGAACCCGACCGACAGCGGCCGCTTGCCGTCGTTGACCAGCTTGCGGGTGGTGTTGTCGATGGCCGCGATATGGTCCGCGTCGAACGCGTGCCGCATGCCCAGGGTGTAGGCCAGCGCTCCGGTCCCGAACCCGAACACCGCCGTCTTGCTCAGCTGGTAATGGCCGCCCACCGCCGCCGCCAGCATCAGCCAGCCCGCCACGTTCAGCCCGATGACCGTGGCGATCATCGCGCCGAACCGTGCCCACTCCGACGGGCTCAGGCTCTGGCGAATCCTCGCGACACGGCCCAGCTCAGCCATCTGGTTACCTTCCTGGAGGGAACATCCCGGCCACGCCAGTCTAGAAGTACCTGCAAATTAGTCGCAATAGCGGTCACCCTGCACCTGCGAGGGGTGCCCGCCGTCACCGGCACCTGGAGAGTGACCGTCCCGGGTGTGCCGGAAGCTACCCATCCGCGAGACAATGGTCCCTAGAGGACTAGATCCCCGGGATCGCCCCGCGGACATACGATGTGGATGTCGCCTTGGGGTAGCTGGAGCAGCCCGAAAGCGACATCCACGCCTTAAGCGCGCGTGATCGGCGCGTCCCTGCCGCCACTGTGCTCTCACGCGTCCCGAAAGCGCAGCAGCAAGGGGAACCTGGTCGGTGAGCGAGTACCTCCGCCGTGAGCGCCTGGAAGCCGTCCGCCATGACCTGGCCAACCCCCAGCTGCGCAATCGCGGCGTAGCGGCGCTGGCCGCGCGCTGGTGCTTCGTCGATCCGGCGCACTTCAGCCGGGTATTCCGGCAGCGTTACGGTTATCTGCCGTCACTCGCCCGCGGCAACATCCCGGCTGAGGGAAATTGAGCGCCCATGCCTGTGCTTGACGTTCCCGGAACGGCGCTTTACTACGACAGCACCGGCGAGGGGATTCCGCTCGTACTCGTGCATGGCTCGGCGGTCGACGGCAGCACCTGGGACGGCGTGCTGCCGGACCTGGCCCGCGACTACCGGGTCATCACCTACGACCGGCGCGGCTACGGGCGATCCGCTCACAAGCCCGTCCGGGACCACCGGCTGCATGCCCGTGACCTGACCGCCGCGCTCGAGCGGGTGGCGCGCGAACCCGCCGTCGTGGTCGGGTGGAGTTCCGGTGGCAACGTCGCCCTGGCCGTGGCGGCCAGCAGACCCGAGCTGTTCCGGGCGCTGGTCGTGGTGGAGGCCCCGTTCCACGGCCAGCGGCACATGAACGCCGCGGTGCTGCGCACGGCGCTGCGCCTGAAGGCGTACCAGCTCCGCGGCCGGCCTGTCGCCGCGCTGGAGGAGTTCCTGCGGTTCGGGTCGGCGCTGCGCTCGGGCGGCAACGCCTACGACCAGGCCAGCGAGCCAACGAGAAAGGAGCTGCGCCGCTACCCCCGGCAGGTCCTAGCCGAGTGGGACCCGCACCCGTTCGGGGTGATGCACGAGCACATCGCGCTCCGCGCGATCACGCGGACGCCCGTCGCCATCACGTGGATCCTGGGCGGCGAGAGCTCACCGTGGCTGGCCGGATTGCAGGAGCGCGTGAGCCGTCGCCGTTCGGACATTAAGACCGTCGTGGTGCCCGGCGCGAGCCATCTCGTTCACCTCGACCGCCCGGACGCGTTTACCGCCGCCATCCGTGCGGCGGCCAGCCAGAGACCGTGAGGTCTCTCTAGACCTGAAGTGTCTCTCGTCGGCGGCTTAGGCAATCAGGCGACGCGCCGCCATGAGTCGCCGAAGTCGGCGATTACCTTCAGTTCGCCGCCGAGGGCACGGATGTAGTCCGCCAGGGTTGCGAGTTCGGCGACGGAACCGCTTTCGATCGCCGAGACACGCTGCTGGGATACCCCCATGGCCTCGGCGACCTCGGCCTGAGTCATTCCGGCTTTCTTTCGCATTTCCGTCAGGTAGTCGGCCCGCACCTGAAGCGTGCGCTTCTGCCGCGCCTCCTCTACAGCCTTGCGATCGTCGGGGTGAACGAACTCGTCGATGAACTCATCGCGGGTGTAAGTCACGCAGCCGGGAGGGCTACCGAGAAGTTCAGGCTCAGGCGGGCTCCGGCGGCCTGTCTCTGCTTGGGGACCGAGTGCTGGTAGTCCTTCTGGCAGCGGCCGCCCATGACGATGAGGTCCCCGCCGTGGGTCACGATGGCCGTGCTCGGCCCCCCGCCTTCCGGGCGGATGAGGAACCGGCGGGTCGCCCCGAGGCTGAGGACCGGGACCACCGCCTCGTCTTGCTTATCCGCCGGCCGGTCGGCGTGCCAGCCCGTGCCGTCGTTGTTGTCCCGGTACCAGTTCATCCACAGCCGCGTGTATGGCCGCCCGTAGTGCGCCGACAGAACCTCGGTCAGGTAATGGAGAACGGGCTGCGGAGCGTCGGCGATGACGGGGTATTCGGCCGTCAGCCGCGGCTCGGTGACCATCCGGGTGTACATCCAGCGCGACCGCTGTTCCCAGGAAGCCTGTTTCATCAGCGCGTCGGCGAGCTCGGCGTCCCCGGCGAGCCAGCCCTGAACATGCTCGACCCATGAGGTGTCATCGAGCTGGATCCGGGTCGCCGTGGAGAACGTCTCATCAACGGCCACGTTCATTCCGCCGGTCCGTTCCAGGTCGGATTCCGGCGTGCTGGCCAGCGAGAACAGGCTTTGCTCGATCATGTGCGGCTCTCCGCTGTCCGTTCGGTGTTCTGCCGACCATCCTGCGGGCCACACCAGCGCGCCGACGGCCCAGAGCAAGAACGCGGGCACGCGGGCGATCATTTCCTTCCGCGCCGCTGGCCGGAACCATGCCAAGTCGCACTTTCCTCACTGGTAGCCAATCGCCCCTATTCGCGTGCTTTATTGCCGCGGGTGCGTATGTTGGAGATGGCGGCTCATCCTCGAAGGAGGCCAGGTCAATGAATGATCGGGATAACGGCACTGAGCGGCAGGACATCCTCGGCACCGAGCGAGGGGGGACTGATGAGCTGGGCCCGGAGCAAGGCGGGACCGACGAGCTGGGCCCGGAGCCGGGCGGTACTGATGAGCTGGGCTCTGAGCCGGGCAGCACTGACGAACTGGGTCCTGAGCCAGGCGGAACGGACGAGCTGAGGCCTTCGTAACCCGAGTTCGGACCGGGTGTGGGTTAGCTGTCCGCGCCCATGCCCTCTATCAGGCCATCATCGTCCAGCGCACCAAAGCCATGGCTGATGGCGCTCCTGACGGCCACGTGCAGGTGCCGCCAGTTCCCGCACGGCAGTTACCCCGGTTCCCGGTCGCGGTTATCCGTTACGGCCTGGATGCACGCGGTCAGCTCGGCGCGGGCGGTTGTCAGCGAGGGCCCGTACCAGGTCAGGCTCCGGCCGGAGACAAGCGCCACCGCGATGCCGGGGAAGGCCTCGGGCCCGTCGCTGGCGGTGAAGGCGTAGGGCTCGTCCGGCAGCACCGCCAGCTCGGCTCCGGCCGCCGCCAGCTCGGTCAGCTCGTGCCGGGGGTAACGATCGGGAGAATCGGCGAATATGTTCGCCAGGCCCAGCCGCGCGATCATATCCCCGGTGAAGGTGCGGGCCCCGACCACCATCCAGGGGTCCCGCCAGACCGGGACGACCGTGCGCAGCGCCGGGAGCGCGGGCGGTCCGGACCACTCGCTGGCCGCCGAGCGTATCCAGCCGGGTTCGGGGACGGACAGGACCTCGGTGAACAGGCGGCGCAGCGAGCGCAGGGCCGCGTCGACCGTCTCGATCTCGGTGACCCACACGGGGATCCCCGCCGCCCGCAGGTGCTCGACGTCGTGCCGGCGGTTCTCCTCGCGATTGGCGACGACGAGGTCCGGGCGCAGCGCGGCGATCGCGGCCCGGTCGGGGTTCTTGGTGCCGCGGACCCGGGGGACGTCGAGGCCGGCCGGGTGGGTGCACCAGTCGGTGGCGCCTGCCAGCCGGCCGGGCACGGTGACGGCGAGAGCCTCGGTCAGGGACGGGACCAGCGAGATGATGCGCTGCGGGGGCCTGGTCAGGCGGAGGGGATAGCCGAGGTCATCGTGCAACGCCGGCATGATGCCCTCCTTCGGTATGGATGTCAGACGAAGTCGCCGGCCGCTCTGTGCTCACACGTTGCGCCTGTACTGGCCCCCCGCTTCGAAGAAAGCGTCACTGATCTGCCCGAGCGAGCAGTGCCGGACGGCGTCCATCAGGGCGGCGAATACGTTGCCTCCGCTGATGGCGGCGTCCTGCAGCCAGGCGATCGCCTCCGGCGCGGTTTCCGCGTGCCGGGCATGGAAGTCGGCGAGCCGCTTGAGCTGGGACTGCTTTTCCGCCTCGGTGGCACGTGCGAGTTCCGCCGGTCCCGCCGGGGTGTCGTCGCGGTGCGGGGGCAGGAAGGTGTTGACGCCGACGATGGGCAGGCTGCCGTCGTGCTTGCGCTGCTCGTAGAGCATCGACTCGTCCTGGATCCGGCCGCGCTGGTAGCCGGTCTCCATGGCGCCCAGCACTCCGCCACGCTCGGCCAGGCGGTCGAACTCGGCCAGCACGGCTTCCTCGACCAGGTCGGTGAGCTGCTCGATGATGTAGGAGCCTTGCAGCGGGTTCTCGTTGCCGGCCAGCCCCCACTCCTTGTCGATGATCATCTGGATGGCGAGCGCCCGGCGGACCGAATGCTCGCTGGGGGTGGTGACTGCCTCGTCGAAGGCGTTGGTGTGCAGGCTGTTGCAGTTGTCGTAGATGGCGCACAGCGCCTGCAGCGTGGTGCGGATGTCGTTGAAGTCCATTTCCTGGGCGTGCAGCGACCGGCCGGAGGTCTGCACGTGGTATTTCAGCTTCTGCGCCCGCTCCGACGCGCCGTACCGCTCCTTCATCGCCACCGCCCAGATCCGCCGCGCGACCCGGCCGATGACGGAGTACTCCGCGTCCAGGCCGTTGGAGAAGAAGAACGACAGGTTCGGGGCGAAGTCGTCGATGTCCATGCCGCGGGCGAGGTAGGCCTCGACGTAGGTGAAGCCGTTGGCGAGGGTGAACGCCAGCTGGCTGATCGGGTTGGCCCCGGCCTCGGCGATGTGATAGCCGGAGATCGACACCGAGTAGAAGTTACGGACCTGGTGGTCGATGAAGTACTGCTGGATGTCGCCCATGCACCGCAGCGCGAAATCCGTCGAGAAGATGCAGGTGTTCTGGCCCTGGTCCTCCTTGAGGATGTCGGCCTGCACCGTGCCACGCACGTTGGCCAGCACCCAGTCCCGGATCCCCGCGGCCTCGCCCGCGTCGGGTTCGCGACCCTCCTCGGAGCGGAACGCGGCCAGCCGCTGGT
>JBAPYC010000627.1:0-6278 GCA_049284535.1 Streptosporangiaceae bacterium | reverse complement strand
GCGCGGGCCCGAGCGCCGGGCACCGGGCCGCAGCCAACTCGATGGCCAGCGGCATGCCGTCCAGCCGGGCACACACCTCGGCGATCGCGGCCGAGTTGCCCGCCATCAGGGCGAAGGCGGGGTTCGCCGCGCGGGCGCGGGTGATGAACAGGTGGCCGGCTTCGGACCCGGCGACCGCGCGGACTGAACCGTCGTCGGGCAGTTCCAGCGGCGGTACCGGGAAGACGGATTCGCCGGGCACGTCCAGGCGTTCCCGGCTGGTGGCCATGACCCGGAGCCGGCGGCACTGTTCGGCCAGCATGACCACGACCCGGCTGGCCGATTCCAGGACGTGCTCGCAGTTGTCGAGCACGATCAGCAGCTCGCGATCGGACAGCGCCCGCACCACGGCCGCCATCGGGTCCGCGGCGTCTTGTTCCGGGATTCCCAGCGCCTCGGCGACGGACGCGGGAACCAGCGCGGAGCCGGTGAGGGAGGCCAGCTCGACCAGCCGCGCGCCGTCCTCGAAGCGGCCGGCTGCCAGCGTCGCGGCCCGCAGGGCAAGCCGGGTCTTGCCGCAGCCGCCCGGGCCGGTCAAGGTCAGCACACGAACGGCGCGCAGGCCGTCCAGGACCGCGGCGATCTGCGGTCCTCGTCCCACCAGCGAGCTCACCTCGATGGGCAAGCCGGAGTGCCGCTCGAGCCTGCGTTCCGCGTGTACATCCCCCGGGGACATCATTCCTCTATCACCGGGCCGGGCACCCTATATGACGTGGACAGGTGAGAAATACCCCGTCCGGCAGATGCTCACCGCCCACCTTGTCCGGCATTGTCCTCCTCGACGGCACATGACGCGACAGTAGGAGGAACCATGACCCAGGCCCTTGCCCCGGCCGGTGTCTGTCACTATTACCGGCGGCTGGCAGAGCTGTCCACGCTGCCGTTCTGGCAGCTTCCCGACATCACCGAGCCGTCCAGGCCCGGGCCGGCAGCGGAGCCCGCATGAGCCACAAATGCCCGTTTGCTGGGAGGTGAGCTGGATGGCCCAGGAGATGACCGCCGGCAGTAGCGGGACACCAAGCCAGGGATACCTGCTGGACAACGCGGCCCAGCAGACGCGCGGCCGGTTCTCGGGCCTGGATGCGGGCCTGGACGAGAACACTCAGGCTCACCTATCGGCTCTGGGGATTGCGGCTGGCTGGCGGTGCCTAGAGGTCGGCGCTGGCAGCGGTTCGATCGCCCGGTGGATGGCCGAGCGGGTCGGTGCGCACGGTTATGTGCTGGCGACCGACATCGACACCCGCTGGATACAAGGCAACGGTCTGAGCCAGCTGGAAGTTCAGCGGCACGATGTCATCGCCGATCCGCTGGCCCAGGGCGAGTTCGACTTGGTCCATGCCCGGCTGGTCCTGTCCTGGCTGCCGACCCGGGACGCCGTTGTCTCGCGGCTGGTCGCGGCGCTCAGGCCGGGCGGGTGGCTTGTCGTCGAGGACTTCGACTCGGTGCTGCACCACTGCCTGGACCCCCTCAACGACGATGAGCGGGTCTTCGACAAGGTCACTGACGCTTTCGGGGAAGCACTCCAGCGCCGGGGCGCCGATACCACCTGGGCGCGCACTCTGCCCCACCGTCTGGCCTCGGCCGGGCTCCAAGATGTCGGCGCGGCCGGGCACCTGACCATCTACCACGGCGGTTCTCCCGCGTCCCAGGTGTGGGTCGCCAACATCAGCCAGGTCGGAGACGTGCTCATCCAAGCTGGCCTGATCACGGCCGGCGAACGGGATACCTTCCTTCGCCTGGCTCAGGATCCCTCCTTCGTCGGCAGCCATCCGCTTCTCATCACGGCCTGGGGTAAGAAGCCCGATCCGCCAGGTTGAGCGTCTCGGGCGATGACGGCGCAGGACCTTGGCACGAGCGAGCAGTGTTGGGCCGGCGCGGCCGCCGGTGCTGCGGAAGACCACGACCGGGGACTCTGGTTCTGCAGCCAGGACCGGCCGGCTCGCGGCCGACGCGGCGAGGTCGCCTCGCGGCTTGGCGAATAGAGGACTTGAACTGATGGCAACAGGAACAGTGAAGTGGTTCAACGCCGACAAGGGCTTTGGTTTCATCGCCCCCGATGACGGGACGGCGGACGTGTTCGCCCACTTCTCCGCGATCGCGAGCTCCGGCTGCAGCCCGCTGATGAGAACCAGAAGGTCGAATTCGCCCCGGCCCAGGGGCACGGACGAACTCCCACAGGGAGACCGTCAGCGCGCCGATCAGGCGGCTACGCGCGCTGTCAGAACGCCTCCTGCGGTCGCAGCTCAGATTCCCGCTGTCTCCATGACCCTCCGTATGCCGCATAAATGTGCACAGCGGCAACGGCATCGAAGATCCGGTCATGCTGCGAATCGGGCGTTCACCACGTCAGATGTCAAAGTGTGCCGACCGCGTCCGCGGCCGCTTCGCCGCTGCGGACGGCGCCTTCCATATAGACCGGGGGCGGGCGGCTCGTCGCCCGGGGTTGTACTGCAGGCCGAATAGCTGCCGGTAGAACTCGGCCAGGCGCCGCGGGTCGGTGGCGTCCAGAACCGTCTGCCGGATAACCGGTAACGCCCCGCTCGTTGTCCATGCCGTCACCATTAGGCGCGGGGCATGGTCAGCCGGGCTCCGCCCCGCCCGGGCACGCAGCGATCTGAGCCGCCTCTGCCGGTGCATCCGGTGCCGGTATTGCGGTGCGAGATCGGCGTACCGGCGGTAGTGTCCGGGCTGATGGCAGACTCCGAGGTCCGTATCGCCCGCCTGAGGCGCGTGGCTGTGTGGCGCGCCCTTGCAGGCGCAGAGGTCGTCGGAGAAGCTAACGCGATGCTCCGGCCGGATCGGCGCTGGTTCATATCGGTTGACACCTGGGTCGCTGACTCGTTTCTTCCGCTGGTGTCGGCCGCTGCCGAGGACCTGCGCCAGGACCTGTATACGACGGTGGATGAGGACGATGAGGCGGAGCTGCGGAACTGGCGTACCGCTGGGTTCACAGTCCTGCGCCGTGAGCATCATTACCTGGTCCCGACCACTTCGGACCGGACGCGGCTGGCCGGAGCCGGCTTGCCCGCCGGGATCTCGCTGGTATCAGCTGACGCCGTGGACGAATACGGCCTCCGGCTGCTGGATGAGGCGTTGCGCCAGGATGTGCCCGGGACGGACGGGTGGATCAATGACCCGCAGGAGTTCCGCGAGTACACCTTCGACGAACGGCGTTTCGATCCGGCCACGTACCTGGTTGCGGTCGATGACATCAGCCAGGCTTTCGCCGGACTTGCCCGGGTGTGGAACCACCCGCGCCGGCCTCGTCTTGACCTGGTCGGCATCACGTCCGGTTACCGCCGGCAGGGCCTGGCGACGATGCTGCTCGCGGCCGTGTTCGCTCCGCTCCGCGACCGCGGCATCAGCGAAGTCGCAGCCGAGGCCGACGCCGCCAACGCCGCCTCGAGCGCGCTGCTGGCCAGGATCGGCGCGCGCCGGGTGGGCGGCTCCATCGAGCTAGTACGACGCGCAACACGCTGATCAGCCACAGCCACCCGTAACTGCCGCCTGGCGTACCGTGGCCGCCTCCTGCGGCGCTAGCGGGTCCGAAGTTGGCCCGATCCGTGGTGAAGGTGGCCCGATCTGCAGCGCGGATGGCATCCGGGCCGGACGACACTCGTAGCGGGCGTCCGGTTCCGGAACGCGCGGTCATCCGAAGGAGAACACAGTGAGCGACACGTCCTATGCGTCAGGCCCGACCGTCGTCCTCGTACACGGCGCATTCGCCGACGCGGGCAGCTGGGCAGCGGTGACCGAGCGCCTCGTCGCGGCCGGCGTCCCGGTGAAGGCCATCGTCAACCCGCTGCGCGGCATCGCCGTCGACGCCGCCTACGTCGCCAGCGTCATCAGGCAGACGCCCGGCCGGGTGCTCGCGGTCGGGCATTCCTACGGTGGCGCGATCATCACCAACGCCGTCCCGCAGACCGACAACGTGGCGGGACTGGTCTACGTCGCGGCGTTCGCGCCGGATGAGGGCGAACTCCTCATCGACCGCGTCGCAGCGTCGAAGGACAGCCTCCTCACCACCGCGCTTCAGGAATATCAGTACCCGGCGGGGCCGGGAGGCGAGACGGCGACTGAGGTGATCATCGACCCGTCGAAGTTCCGTGCGGTCTTCACCGCCGACCTGCCCCAGCTGCAGTCTGACGTGTATGGCCTGTCGCAGCGGCCGATCGCGGTCGCCGCGTTCAGCGAGAAGAACGGGCCACCCGCGTGGAAGAACCTGCCCGTCTGGTCCGCGATCGGCACTGCCGACCTGGCCGCGGGCACTGATGTCACGCGGTCGATGGCCCAGCGCGCCGGCGCCCAGATCACCGAGATCGACGGCTCACACGTCATCATGATCAGCCAGCCCGACGCGGTCACCGAGGTCATCCTGACCGCACTCAACGCGGTGAGCTGACCGGGCTGACCCTAAAATCCCAGGTCTTCCCTTCTGGCCGGGTCGCCGGTTAACCTGCCATCACGGCAGGGCAAATCTGCCCGGCGGCCCATGGGATCCGCGCCTCGCATCGAGGCAGAATCCCCGGCCCGGGACGGAGCACCGAGCGGACATGGCGGGCAGGGGTCAGCGGCTGACACCTGCGGATGCCAGGCATCGCATCGCGGTCATCGTGCTTGACGGGACGCTGGCGCTGGATCTCGCCGTGGCTATCCAGGCGTTCGGGCAGCGGCCCGCGGTCTTCGCCAAGATCCGGGCGGAGAACGAGTCGCCTTACGAGATCGAGCTATGCGGAATACCGCCGGTCAATTGCCCGACACTTGGGTTCTCCATCGGGGAACTGCATCCCATGGCCCGGGTCGCCACGGCGGACACGGTGCTGGTGCCGGGCCTGGAGGATCCGCTGGCACCCCAGGATCCCGCTGCCCTGGCCGCCATCGCCGAGGCGGCCCGCAACGGGGCCCGGCTCGTTTCCCTGTGCGGGGGCGCGTTCGTGCTTGGGCAGGCGGGCGTGCTAGACGGCCATCAGGCAACCACGCACTGGGCGCTCGCCGGCGAGTTCCGCGCGGCGTTTCCGCGGGTCCAGCTGGTGGAGCAGGCGCTCTACATCGATGACGGCCAGGTCCTCACCTCGGGCGGGATGCTAGCGGCGACGGACCTCTGCCTGCACGTACTGCGGCGGGATTTCGGGCAGGCGTACGCGAACGACATGGCCCGCCTGCTGGTGAGCCCGCCGCACCGGTCGGGCGGGCAGTCGCAGTACACCAAAAGCCCAGCCATGCCGCCTAACGGCTCGCTGGCCTCCGTCATGGCCTGGATGATCGATCATCTGAGCGAACCGCTGACGCTGGAGTCCGTCGCCGCCAGGGCGCACATGAGCAGCCGGACGCTGGCACGGCGTTTCCGTGCCGAGACCGGGGATAGCGTGCAGGACTGGATCGCGCTGCGCCGGGTCGAGCTGGCTCGCGGCCTGCTCGAGGACTCTGGCATGACGATCTCCCAGATCGCGTACGCGGTGGGATTCGGGTCGACGGAATCGCTTCGGCGCCACTTCCGCTCGGCCACCGGCACCAGCGCCAGGGACTACCGGCAGACCTTCAGCGCCAAGGCCGGCATAGCGCCCTTACCGTGGGATCACAGCGCTAGGTGTGGCGCACGAGATGTACTGGCCAGAAGTGGCTGGGCCGGGGTAATCAGTGGGCGGGAGCCTGTCCGGTGGCGCGCGGGGTGACCAGGCCGGTCTGGTAGGCGAAGACGACGAGCTGCGCCCGGTCGCGGGCGCCGAGCTTGATCATCGCCCGGCTGACGTGGGTCTTGGCGGTAGCGGGGCTGAGCACCATGGTCTCGGCGATCTCGTCGTTGGACAGGCCATGCGCGACCAGGGCCACCACCTCCCGCTCCCGGTTGGTGAGGCTTTCCATCCCGGTCACGGCGACCGCGTCCGGCGGGCGGGCTACGAACTCGCTGATCAGCCGGCGGGTGACCGCCGGGGACAGCAGGGCGTCTCCGCCCACGACGACCCGCAGCGCCTGCAGCAGCTCGGCCGGCTGGGTGTCTTTCAGCAGGAATCCGCTCGCGCCTGCGCGCAGCGCCTGGAAGATGTACTCGTCGAGCCCGAAGTTGGTGAGGATCACGACGCGGACTTCGGTCAGACGCTCGTCGGCCACGATCTGCCTGGTGGCCTCGATCCCGTCGAGGACTGGCATCTGGATGTCCATCAGCACGATGTCGGGGCGGTGCTCGGCCGCCAGCGTCACCGCCTGCCGACCGTTGGCGGCCTCGGCCACCACCTCGATGT
>JBAPYC010000626.1:0-1631 GCA_049284535.1 Streptosporangiaceae bacterium | reverse complement strand
CTCAGTGCGCGGGTGTCGGCGGTAAGTGTCGCGGCCGGCGCCGAAGGGAACACAGCCGAGCGAGCCGCCGACGAGGGAGCCGCCGACGGGAAAGCGGGCGAGAACCCGGCCGGGGAGATGCGCGGCGAGCGGCGGCTAGGCCGGCTACGGCGGGCGATGGCGTTCCGCAACGCGGCGGTGCTGTACCTGTTTGCGGTCATGTTCGCGGTGTTCGCGCTGTGGATTCCCGACACCTTCCTGACCTGGGGCACCTGGCGGTCGCTGCTATCGGACCAGGCCATCACCTGCCTGGTCGCGGTCGGCCTGCTGGTCCCGATCGCGGCCGGGGCGATCGACCTGGCGGTAGGCACCGAGGTGGGTCTCGGCGCGATCCTGGTCGCGCGGCTGCTGGTCAATCCGGACGTCGGGATCGCGGCCGCGATCGTGCTGTCGCTGGCGGCGGGCGCGGCCGTCGGAGTGTTCTCCTGGCTGATGATCACCCGGGCGCGGATCCCGTCGTTCATCGCCACGCTGGGCGTCAGCTCGGTGCTGCTGGCCGTGATCGCGTGGATCTCGGGCAGCCAGCAGATCGTGAACCTGCCCGCCGGGTTCGCCCGCATCGGCGGCGGCCAGCTGCTCGGCCTCACCTATCCGGTGTACATCATGCTCGCGGTGTCCGCGCTGATCTGGTACGTGCTGGAGCGCACCCCGGCCGGCCGGCGCGTCTACGCCACCGGCGGGAACAGCCAGGCCGCGGCGCTGGCGGGTGTCCGGACCTCGCGGGTGATCTTGTTCTCGCTGGTGACGTGCGGGGTGGTCGCCGGGCTGGCCGGGTTGCTGGAGACCTCTCAGCTGTCCACCGGGGACCCCACCATCGGCCCGGGCTACCTGCTGCCGGTGATCGCCGCGGTGTTCCTGGGCTCCACGCAGTTCCGCGGCGGCCGGATGAACGTGTGGGGGACGGTGGTGGCAGCCTACGTGCTGGCCACCGGGGTCAAGGGCCTGCAGCTGGCCGGCCTGCCGATCTGGATCCCCGACCTGTTCAACGGCGCCGCCCTGCTAATCGCGGTCGGCCTGGCGGCGTGGCGCAGGCGGCCGACCGCGCGAACAGTGGCCATCCGCCGCCTGCTGAAGATCCGGCCCGCGGTTACCGTGGACAGTCAGACAGCGGCCACGGACCTGTGAGACGGAGGTGCTCATGTACCAGGCCATCGACCCCGTGCTGTTCCGCGAGACGCTCGGGCACTACCCGACCGGGGTGGCGGTCGTCACCGCGGTCACCGGGAACGGGCCGGCCGGCATGGTCGTCGGATCCTTCACCTCGGTCTCCCTGGACCCGCCGCTGGTCGCGTTCTTCCCGGCCACAACGTCCAGGAGCTTCGCGAAACTGAAGACCTCGCGAGCGTTCTGCGTGAATGTCCTCGCATCAGATCAGGAGCCGCTGTGCCGGCAGATGGTATCCGGCGGAGCGAACAAGTTCGACGGCGTGCGCTGGCAGCCAGCGCCGCTCGGCTCCCCGGTCCTGGCGGGCGCGGTGTCCTGGATCGAGTGCACGTTCGAGGAGATCCGGGAGGCGGGTGACCACTTCATCGTCACCGGACTCGTCCACGAGATGGCTGTCGAGCGAGCCACGCTGCCGCTGCTGTTCTTCC
>JBAPYC010000625.1:0-3456 GCA_049284535.1 Streptosporangiaceae bacterium | reverse complement strand
GGCTCACGGGTTCGGCTGTCATCTGAAGTTATCGAATCAATCCAGGCTGAGAGCTTCCTGCAAGGTTGCCGAAGGTAGCCGGATTTTCATTCTTCTTTCACTGAGAGGCACCAACCTCCAGGTCATGGTCCACAGCACACTCTCCCCGGACATGGCCCGGTACGCCAGGGATGCCCGGCTCGTGCTCTGGCTGGTCCGGCACGGCCAGAGCACCTGGAACGCCCACGGCCTGGCCCAGGGCCACTGCGACCAGGCCCGGCTGACCGAACTGGGCGAGCGCCAGGCCTGGAGCGTCACCGGGCAGCTCTGTGACCGCCCGCTCACCACGCTGTACTCCAGCGATCTGCACCGGGCCCTGGCCACCGCGGCCCCGCTGGCCGCCGTGACCGGACTGCCGGTGCGCCGGGACCAGCGGCTGCGCGAGCGCAGCCTGGGCTTCCTGGAAGGGGGTCCCACCTCGGCGGTCACCCCGGAGTTCAGCGGGATCCGGGCCGAGCGGGTCGTCGACCCTGACGCGCGGCCCGACGGCGGGGAGTCGCTGCGCGATTTCTACCAGCGGGTGGCCGGGTTCGTGGCCGACCTGCGGGCCGCGGGCGAGGTCGTGATCGTGGCGCACGGCGGCACGCTGCGGATGCTGAACGCCTGCCTGCACGGTGTCCCGGTGGACCAGATGCGCTGGGAGCCGCTCGGTAACGCCGCGGTGCTGCGGTTCCCGGCCCCGGCTGATGGACGCAGTCAGCGAACGCCTGTCAACAAACCCCAGCAACGAATCCCAGCAAACAAGCACTGAGAAAGGGAAGCTGATGAATCACACTGCCTTGCACCTGCCCTCACGGACGGAAAAGCCGCGCCGCACCGGACTGACCATGGTGATCGATGGCGGCCTCCCGGCCGGCCAGTTCGCCGACGTGGTGTGGTCGGGCTCGGACTACATTGACATGGTCAAGTTCGGCTGGGGGACGGCGCTGGTCACCGCGAACCTGGACGACAAGATCGAGATCCTCAAAGCGCACGACATCGGCTTCTACTTCGGCGGCACCCTGTTCGAGAAGTTCGTGCTGCAGGGGCGGTTCGAGGACTTCAGGAAGTTCTGTCACCGCTGGTCCTGCCGCCACGTCGAGGTGTCCAACGGGACGATCGAGCTGTCCAACTCGGAAAAGGCGAGCTACGTGCGCAAGCTGGCGGACGAGTTCACAGTGGTCTCCGAGGTCGGGTTCAAGGACCCCGTCCGGTCCGAGCAGCTGCCGCCGAGCCAGTGGGTGGAGTACATCACCGAAGACCTGGAGGCCGGCGCCTCGCTGGTCACGCTGGAGGCCCGGGAGAGCGGGAAGTCGGGCATCTGCCGGCCGGACGGGGCGCTGCGGTTCGGGCTGATCGAGGACGTGCTGGCCTCCGGCCTGAGCGAGGAGAACCTGCTCTTCGAGGCGCCCACCACCGCGCTGCAGGCGCACTTCGTGACCCGGATCGGGCCGAACGTGAACCTGGGCAACGTCCCGGCGAGCGGCGTCATCGGCCTGGAGACCCTCCGGCTGGGGCTGCGCGCCGACACGCTGGACGCCTTCGAGTAGCCGGTTCCGAGTAGCCGCCTAACCGCTGCCCGGGCACGAGCGCGCCCGGGATCTGACCGCTCCGGGCGCAGGACCCGGAGCGCGATTCCTGCGAGAGGAACCTGATGCGGACGACGCATGACGTTTTCCATCTGGCCATCCCGGTCTACGACCTGGACGTGGCGCAGCACTTTTACGTGACCCAGCTCGGCTGCAAGCTGGCCCGCCGCTATGCCGACCGGATCACCCTGGACTTCTTCGGTGACCAGGTGGTCTGCCATCTGACCGAGGGCACTCCCCCGGAACGGCCGGAGAGCCTGTACCCACGGCACTTCGGCGTGACGTTCCGGGAGGCGGCCGACTTCGACGCGCTGCGCGACTGCGCGATCACCCGGAAGATCCCGTTCTACTCCGAGGTCTCGCTCCGGTTCGAGGGCATGGTGGAGGAGCACCGCACGTTCGTGCTGCTCGATCCGGCCGGCAACCTGCTCGAGTTCAAGCACTACCGTGATCCGCGGATGATGTACTGATGGCCGGCCGCCGGCTCGACCAGGTCGACGCCATGCGCCCGATCAAGCAGGCGGGCGTCGTCAGCACACACTCCCTCCTCTACTTCGCGCCCGCCGCCGCCGCGGTGAGCTCGAACGCCGCACTGCTGCTGCTGCACGTGTCGCGGGAGGGCTTCTTCTTCATCTCCGCGTGCATGCTGACCTACGCTTACGCCGGGCTGCAGCGATCCAGCCTGCCCCGGTTCTACTGGCGCCGGTTCGTATCGGTCGGGATCCCGTACCTGTGCTGGAACTTCATCTATTTCCTGTGGGGCTTCCGCGACACCACCTACCCCACCGCCGGGGCGGCCCTGGACCACCTGTGGCGGCTGATCAGCACGGGCTACTACCAGCTGTACTTCCTGCTGGTGATCATGCAGTTCTATCTGGTGTTCCCGCTGGTCCTGGCGCTGCTGAAGCGCACCCGCGGGCACCACGGGCTGGTCATCGCGGGCACCGTGGCCGTTCAGGTGGCCGTCTCCATCGTGACGCACTGGCATTTCCTGCCGCCGGTGCTGATCACCTACGCGCAGCAGGACGCGTTCAGCTACGTGCTGTTCCTAGTCGGCGGCGGGGTGGTCGCCTTCCACCTGGCCGAGGTGCACGACTGGGTGGTCCGGCATTCCCACCTGATCTACTTCCTGACCGCTGTCGCGGCCGCGGCCGCGTTGGGGGTGTACTTCCTGGCCCGGGACGGGATCACCTGGCTCGGCTCGGGCAGCGACCCGTTCCAGCCGAGCGTCATCCCGTTCAACGTGGGCGCGATCGCCTGCGGCTACCTGGCCGGGGTCGCGCTGGTCCGGCCCTGGCGGTCGGCGCGGACCAAGGCGCTGGTCCGGATGGGCTCGGACGACGCCTACGGCATCTACCTGTCCCAGATGCTGTTCATCACCATCCTGATAGGCCTCCACTGGTCGCGGCTCAACAATGTCCTCCCCTGGCCGCTGGTCTCCGTGATCACGGTGGTGGTGGTCTTCGTCTGCGCCATCGCGCTGACCAGTCTGCTGGCCCGCACGCCGCTGGCCGTGCCGCTCACCGGGCGCAAGCAGGTGCCGCTGTCCACGCTGATCCCCGCGCAGTGGCGGGCCCGGCACGACGACGCCAGGGCGCAGGACAACGGAGCGCAGGACAACAGGGCGCAGGACACGGGGCTGGAGGACACGGGGCTCGAAGCACGAGTGACGACACCGAGCGGGCACGACTGACAACGAGAACGGAACACGATCGTGATAACGGAATGGATCAACATAGCGGCGGCCCGGCACGGCAGCGCCGTCTACCTGGAAGACGGTTCCGGCACCAGGGCGGTGACCTACGCCGGGCTGCGCGAGGCCGCGGCCGCCTGGGCGGCCTGCCTGGAC
>JBAPYC010000624.1:0-3205 GCA_049284535.1 Streptosporangiaceae bacterium | reverse complement strand
GGAGTGGGCACATGTGGATCACTGACTGGACCACACGCGCCGCATGCAAGGGAACCGACCCTGACGAACTGTTCGTCCAGGGAGCAGCGCAGAATCGCGCCAAGCTGATCTGCCGGGGATGCCCGGTACGCACGGAGTGCCTTGCGGATGCGCTCGACAACGGCATCGAGTTCGGTGTGTGGGGCGGAATGACCGAGCGGGAGCGGCGTGCGCTGCTCCGGCGGCGCCCCGACGTCACCTCATGGCGCGATCTGCTTGAGCGCGCCCGCGACGAGTACGAGCGGCAGTCGATCGACGAGCTCGTCGCCAGCTGATCAGCCCAGCTGATCAGCACCGCTGAGCACTGTCGCTCAGCTGCGGCCTAGGCAGCGTGGCCAGGCCGTATCCCAGCCAAGATCACTACTGATCGAGGGTCGTGCATGCTGTCCCGGCAGGGTTAAGAACCCTGCCGGGACAGTAGCGTCCCGATCACCCGCAGGCCGTCCAGGTCGTGGACGTCCTCAGGCTGGGCCACCACCTCGGCGACCGGAATCGCCGGGTGGGCCGACGAAAAATGCCCGGACAGACGGGCTTCTCGCTTACTCAGGCTCATGCGCTCCGCGTGCATGCGCAGCGCCGCGGCGGCGATCGAGTAATCGGGAGGGCTGTCGCCCGGCTCGTTCGGCCTGTCCTGGGCCTCCAGGGTCTCGGCGGCGGCCAGGCTCCGTGCGGCGCTGAGCCGGCCGGCCGGGGACTTATGCACCCGGTTCAGGACGAGCCCGGCCAGCGGCATGCGCTCGGCGTCCAGGCGTTCCACGAAGTAGGACGCCTCGCGCAGCGCGTCTGGTTCCGGCGCGGCCACCACCAGGAACGCGGTACCTGGGGCCTGCAGCAGCCGGTACGTTGTCTCGGCGCGCTCGCGGAAGCCGCCGAACATGGTGTCCAGCGCGGTCACGAACGTCTGCGCGTCCTTGAGCACCTGCGCGCCGAGGATCTTGGTCAGCACGCCGGTCATCATGGCGAACCCGGCGTTCAGCACGCGCATGGCCGACATGCCCGTCTTGGCCGGCCCGGTCAGCATCCGGATCAGCCTGCCGTCCAGGAACCGGCCCAGGCGCTGCGGCGCGTCCAGGAAATCCAGGGCGGAGCGGCTCGGCGGGGTGTCGACCACGATCAGGTCCCACTCCTCGGCGTGCCGGAGCTGGCCCAGCTTCTCCATGGCCATGTACTCCTGCGTCCCGGCGAAGCTGGAAGACAGCGACTGGTAGAAGGGGTTGGCCAGGATCTGGGCGGCCCGGTCGGGGTCCGAATGCGCCTCGACGATCTCGTCGAACGTGCGCTTCATGTCGAGCATCATCGCGTGCAGGCTGCCGCCGCTGCCGGTCTCCACCCCGTCCACCCGGCGCGGGGTGTTGTCCAGCGAGGTGAGCCCCATCGACTGGGCCAGCCGCCGGGCCGGGTCGACGGTGAGCACGCACGCCTGCCGGCCGCGTTCGGCGGCGCGCAGGCCGATCGCGGCCGCGGCCGTGGTCTTGCCCACGCCGCCGGAACCGCAGCAGACGATGATCCTGGTCCGGCGGTCGTCGATGATCCGGTCCATGTCCAGCACCGGCGCACCGTTACTCACGCTGCCCCCTGGTCCCTGAGCGCGGCGGCCAGCTGGTAGAGGCCGGCCAGGTCAATTCCTTCCGTGATCATCGGCAGCTCGTACAGCGGGCGGCCGGAGATGGTCAGCTCCTCCCGCTCCCGGCCCTGCAGCGCCACCTGCAGCGCGTGCTCGTGCAGCTCGGTCATCAGGTCGGCGGCCAGCCCGTGGTTGTCGCTGATCCCGGCGGCCTTGAGCCCGACGGCCAGCTCGCTCATGTCCAGGGTGCCGGCGGCCGCGGCGGCCAGGTCAGCCTCGTCCAGCATGGCCGGGCGGGCCATGTTGATGAAGATGCCGCCCGGCCTGATGGCGTCCCCGGTCAGCTCGTGCAGGTCGGAGATGCCGTCCAGGGTCTCCTGGACCGGCATCTCCTCCAGCGTGGTGACGAAGTGCACCGCGGTCTGCGGTGACCGGATGACCCGGGCCACCGTGTCCGCATGAGTCCGGATCGGGCCCACCTTGGCCAGCCCCGAGACCTCGGTGCTGACGTCCAGGAACCGGCTGATCCGCCCGGTCGGCGGCGCGTCCATCACCACCGCGTGGTACACGTGGCTGTCGTCGCGGCGGTCCACCCGCCGCCGGGCGGCTTCGGTGGCCTTCCCGGTGACCAGCACGTCGGACAGGCCGGGGGCAATGGTGGTGGCGAAGTCGACCACCCCCAGCCGGGTCAGCGCCTTGCCGGTGCGGCGCAGGTTGTAGAACATCTCCAGGTAGTCGAGCAGCGCGCCTTCCGGGTCGACGGCTAGCGCGTACACATCGCCACCCTGACCGGCCCCCCCAGCGCCCAGCCCGAGCGCGACCTTCCGCTCCTCATAAGGCAGCGGCGGGCAGTCGAAGAGCCGGGCAATGCCCTGCCTGCCCTCGACCTCGATCAGCAGCACACGGCGCCCGGCAGTGGCCAGGGCCAGGGCCAGGGCCGCCGCCACCGTGGTCTTGCCGGTGCCGCCCTTGCCCGTGACGACATGCAGGCGCACGCCGTCCCAGTCCGTATCCCTCGTGGTCATTCCCTTGCTGCCTCCGGTTGTTCCCTTTCTCGGAGGCTATCTCCGCGCCGATACCCGATGGTTCGCGGCCCGCTGCTGGCATGTGATCCGCCGGGATTACTCTGGGGTCTAGGAAGAGAGGTGATCCCGGTGGGTGCAATTGTCGCCATCATCGTGATCCTGGTCATACTCGGGATAATCACGGCCGCGCGCTCCCTCAAGGTCGTTCAGCAGTATGAGAAGGGCGTCATCTACCGGTTCGGCCAGGTCTTGCCCGAGCTGCGCGGCCCCGGTCTGCACGTGATCCGGCCGGTCGGCGACCGGCTGGCCAAGGTCAACATGCAGATCGTCGCCTTGGCCGTGCCAGCCCAGTAGGGCATCACCAGGGACAACGTGTCCGTCCGGGTCGACGCGGTGGTGTACTTCCGCGTCGTCGACCCGATCAAGGCCACGGTGAACGTGCAGAACTATATGTTCGCCATCTCCCAGCAGGCGCAGACCTCGCTGCGGTCGATCATCGGCCAGTCCGAGATGGACCAGCTGCTGGCCGAGCGCGAGTCGGTGAACCGGGAACTGCGGCGGATCATCGACGAGCCGA
>JBAPYC010000623.1:0-1986 GCA_049284535.1 Streptosporangiaceae bacterium | reverse complement strand
TCATCTCCTCGCGGATGATGTCGATGACCTTGAGCCGGACCCGCTGGGCGAGCGGCAGCAGCGAGTAATGCCCGGCCATCAGCTGGCGGATATAGCCCGCGCGGAGCAGCAGGCGGTGGCTGGGCGCGCCGGCATCGGCCGGATCGTCGCGCAGCGTGGGGATGTGCATTGTGGACCAGCGCATGAGCCCGTAGTTTAGCGGCGGCAGGGGGTAACGCCGACGTCGTTTACCCGCCGGCCAGCACGGCCACGTCGGCCAGGCTGGCCACATGGGCGTGGCCGTCGGGGGCCCGGCAGAATCCGTACGGGTCCATGTGCACCGGCCGCAGGCCCGCGGCCTGGGCGCCGGCCACGTCGTAACGCAGGCTGTCCCCTACGTGCAGGACGGTGCCGTCCCCGGGGACGTCCAGGGCGCCGAGCGCGATGCGGAAGATGGCCGGGTCGGGCTTGGCGACGCCCACCGCCCCCGAATCCAGGACGACGCCCACCGGGATCCCGCCCGCCGCCGGCGACGGCGAGCCGTCCGCATAGCAGACGCCCAGGCGGGCCAGTTCGGCTTCGACGGTGCCATCTGAGTTCGAGACCACGCCCATGGGCAGGCCCAGGGCGGCCACAGCGCGCAGGCCGTCCATCACGCCTGTGCCCACGTGGGTCCAGGCCGGGCCGGTGAGGCCCCGGTTGATCTCGTGGACGAGCTGCTCGCGCCTGATCTCGGCCACCCCGCAGGCCCCGACGTAACTGAGCAGGTACTCGTGCCACCAGGTGCCCGCGACGGGCGGCGTGGCGGCCACGTCCTGGGCCGCCATCGCCTGGTAGTGAGCCTGCTCGAGCAGGCCGACGTCCGCGTCGACGCCTGCCGCACGCAGCGGTGGCGCCAGGAGATCCGGAGCCGGGAAGATCAGGACGCCGCCCGCGTCGAGCAGGATCGCACTGACGACAGGAGCCACATCCGCACTATAGGCCGGGCCGGTGACCGGCAGGTGACGCGCGGGTGGAGCACCGCTGCCGGGCTTACCAGCCCGGCGGGCGCCGGTGCGCCCAGGGGCGGGCCTGCTCGAGCTGGGCGGACAGCGAGATCAGGGTGGCTTCCTCGCCCATCCGGCCGGCCAGCATCACGCCGATCGGCAGGCCCTCGGCGTTCCAGTGCAGCGGCAGGTTCACGGCCGGCTGGCCGGACACGTTGTAGACCGCCGTGAACGGGGTGAACCGCTTCTGCCGCTCGAAGTTCTCGGCCGGGGTGACCTCCTCGAAGTAGCCGACCGGGACCGGCGGCAGGGCCAGCGTCGGGGTCAGGATGGCGTCGTAAGCGCTCAGCGCCGGCAGTGCCATCCGGGTCACGGCCTGCAGGTAGGCCTGGGCGAAGATCAGCTCCGGGGCGCTGAGCGCCTTGCCCCGGTCGCGCAGGTAGCGGGTCAGCGGGCGCAGCACCTCCTCCTGCTCCGGGGCCAGCGGGGCCAGCGTCGCGTGCGCGTACCACAGCACCTCGAAGAACGGCACCGAGTCGGCACCGAGCGGCATCGCCGCGTCCTCGACCTCATGACCCAGGCTGGCGAGCAGGGTGCTGGCCTCCTCATAGGCGGTCACGCAGTCGGGGTGCACCTCGGCTTCGACCGGGTTCTGCAGGGTGCGGCCGATCCGCAGCCTCCCGGGCTCGCGGCGGGCGTGACCGAGAAAGGACTCGCCGTCCGGGAGCGGCGGCAGGGTGTACATGTCGCCCGGGTAGTTGCCGGCCATCACGTCGAGCAGCAGGGCGGCGTCGGCCACCGTGTGGGCGATCGGGCCGTTGACGCCCAGGCCGTCCAGGTCGGGCACGAGCGGCCCCCCGGAGACCCGGCCGCGGGTCGGCTTGATCCCGAACAGGCCGCAGACGCTGGACGGGATGCGGATGGACCCGCCGCCGTCGCTGCCCTGGGCGGCCGGGGCCAGGCCGGACGCCACCGCCGCGGCCGCGCCGCCGCTGGAGCCGCCCGCGGACCTGGACAGGTC
>JBAPYC010000622.1:0-1749 GCA_049284535.1 Streptosporangiaceae bacterium | reverse complement strand
GGTCTCGCCAGCGCTGGCCGCCGCTTTCTTCACTTATTACGGTGGATTCGTCGTCTTGTTCTTGCTCGCCTTTACCGGACTAACGGTGACATCTTCGCCTCACCGCCGGATATAGGACTCTTGCTACCGGGAAAGCAGCCGGCGGAGTCCGCGGTCGACGTCGTCCATGAGGGAATCAGGCAGGTGGCCGGCCTGGGCGCCGAGGTCGGTCTTGTCGAGGGTCACCAGGGCAGTGATGTTGACCACGGAGTCCCGCGGCAGGCCCGTGGCCGCCGCGGGGATGAAGACGTCGGTTGCGGCGACCACCTCGCCCACAGCACGGACCCGCTCGGCGGGCAGCGGGCCGCGCAGGAACACATACCCGTCCCCGGCGAGCCGGGTAGTCAGCGCCACGGGGTCGTCGGCCAGGCGGCGGGAATCCGCCAGTTCATCCACCCGATCACGGTAAACGCGTTGGCTGGGAATCCGGCTGGGGCCAGCTGGCGGCGCCCGCCGCCACCAGCCGGGCCTGTGTCCTAGTTCGGGTTGCCGCGCGGCTACCGCTGGCCGGAAAGGACGACCACCGGGCATGCCGCGTGATGCGTGACCTGAGCGCTCACCGAGGGGGCAAGCCGCCGGGCGAAGCCGCCGCGCTCTGTGACGACGACCATGTCCGCATCGTGTGAGGCCTCGATGAGCGCGTCGGCCGGCTGGCCGATGAACCCGCGCACCGTGACCGAGCTGGGCCGGTCATCGCCGAGCTTGCTCATCGTCTTGCTTACTGCCTCCGTGACGGCGTCCACGGCCTTCTCCGCCTCGGGGCGGTCGGCGGGATAGATGATCGGATTGCCAGTCCATGGGCTCGCCGCGACCTGGTGGACGGCCAGCACCGTGAGCGGGGTGTGCTCGAGTGTCGCGTGCGTCACTGCCCATTCGAGTGCATGCTGCGAGTCAGCTGAGCGACCAAGGCTTACCACGATTCCAGACATTTCCCTTGCTCTTTCTGAAGGGCTGCTCTCTGCGGGCAGCCACTTGTGCTGAAACGCTGCACGGTCAGGAGTGCTTCCGGTCCTAACACCCTTCATGCACTAAACCAAATGACCTATGCGACTTCCATGCGCACACAGCCACCGACGTGAGCCGAGGCCCGGCTTAGGCCGTGCTGCCAGAGCATACGTTCCGGACGACTTGTCCACTGCTTCGAGTCCTATGGCCGCAGGTTCTCTCAAGTCTTCGTAGATCCAGTGCAGGCCCTGGCGCGTGCGGAAGCGCAACTCACCCTGCCACGCCGCTGCGAACAGCAGCGCGTGGCGCGGCTGGCCTGCCCCACGTCGGTTAGCCGAAGGTGAACGCGAAGGCTTGGGCCCCGGGGTCGGGGAAGGTGATCTCAAAGGTGCGGTCGGTGACAGGGCCGGACTGCCGGATGAGCTGGTAGAGCCGGGGTTCGGTGACTGTGCCGTTGCCCTCGCCGCCCACATCGATTCCGTGCGCGTTGCCGGGCGGCTGCCCGTCGAGCAGCACGCGGAACGGCGCGGCGGCCGGTGACCCGGCCCATCCCATGACGAGGTTGAGGTCGCGGGCGCGGAATCTGCAGGCGATCTGCCCGCCGGCGCCGTTCAGCGTGGTGGCTTGTTCTTCCATCGTCCAGTCCCCGGACAGAGCCCACTCGTTGAGCCTCAGCTTCGCCGGGGCGGTGTAGATGTGGGCTTCGCCCGGGACGGTGCCACCGGGGGATGCGAAGTTCTCCGTGCGCTCATAGCCGGTGTAGTT
>JBAPYC010000621.1:0-24542 GCA_049284535.1 Streptosporangiaceae bacterium | reverse complement strand
GCCGAGGTGCTGGCCGTGGTGTACCTGGTCTTCAACGAGGGCTACCTGGCCAGCGCCGGGCGGCAACCCGCCCGGCGGGACCTGGCCGCGCAGGCCATCGCGCTGACCCGGCTGCTGCACCGGCTGATGCCGCGCGAGCCTGAGGTGCTGGGACTGCTCGCGCTGCTCCTGCTGCACGAGTCGCGCGCCGCGACCAGGTTCGACGGCTGGGGACGGCTAGTCCGCCTGGCCGACCAGGACCGCGGCCGGTGGGACCGGGCGCTGATCGCCGAGGCCACCGGTCTGCTCGACCGCGCGCTGGCGCTGCGCGGTCCCGGGCCCTACCAGGTCCAGGCCGCCATCGCCGCGCTGCACGCGCAGGCCCCCGACTATGAGCACACCGACTGGCCGCAGATCCGGCTGCTGTACGACCGGCTCCAGAGCATGACCCCGTCCCCCGTGGTCCTGCTCAACCGGGCCGTGGCCACCCGGTACGTCCTCGGTCCCGAGGCCGCCCTGGCCGAGATCACGCCGCTGGCCGCGGAGCTGGACGGCTACCGGCTCTTCCACGCGCTGCGGGCCGGCCTGCTGGCGGGCCTAGGCCGCGAGGAGGAGGCCGCAGCGGCCAGCGAGCGGGCGCTCGCGCTGGCCGGGAACCCGGCCGAGCGCGAGCTGATCGCCCGCCGCCTGTCCTTCTGACCGCCCCCGAGGGCCTCGCCTCACATCTCCACGATGGGCCGGACCTCGATGGTGATCCAGCCCCGGTCCACCCCGGGCCAGGTCTTGGCGATCTCGGCCGCCTCCTCGATGGTGTCGGTGTCCAGTACCGAGAAGCCGCCGAGGGCCTCCTTGGTCTCCATGAACGGGCCGTCGGTGACCTCGCCGCCCCGCACCGTCTTGGCCGTGGACGTCGGCTGCAGCTGGTAGCCGCTCTCGGTCAGCTTGCCCGACCCGCCGCCGCCCTTCTCGTACCACGCCCCGACCTCGCCGTACCACGCCTGCATCTGTTCCGGGGACAGGGACCGGCCCGCTTCGGTGTCCATGAGCAGAATGACGTACTTCATGATCGCCTCCATATCCGCGATGCCGCGGTGGCACCTTTCATCTACTGCACGAACGGAGCGACGGCGTTTCCGACATCGCCGCCGGTGAATTTTCCGGCATCCGGCGCCCCGGTCAGGACCCGCCGGAGGCCAGCCTCGACTCCACGGTCAGCAGCGCCTCGTAGCGGCGCAGGATGTCGTCCCGGTCGGCGGCCTCCGGCACCGAGCGCGCGCAGGCCCGCTCGATCATGGCCGCCTGGTCCAGCAGCACCCGCCGCTGTCCCTCGCTGGTGGTCTCCGCCATGATCCGGGTCAGCGCCTCGAGCAGCCGGATCATCACCGCCGGCATGCCCAGGCTGCTCTGCCGCACCTTCTCAAACGACCGCTGGACCAGCCGGTCGTAGCCGGGCTCGGCCACGATGACCCGGATGTACCCGGCGGCGTCGCGGTGCACGCGCGCCGGGTGCCACTGGACCACGATCTTGCACAAGTTCTCCCCGAGCCAGTCGATGCAGGTCAATGCCGTGAAGACGTCGTTGACCGCGGGGGACAGAGCCCGGGTGCAGATCTCCACCAGCTGGTCGAGGCCGAACGAGACGTCCTGGGTCAGCGTCCGGTACGGGCCGATGATGTGGGCCCGCCCGAGCGCCTGGCGGACCAGCGGCGCTGCTTCGGCCGGCCAGACGGTCGCGAACCGGTGCCCGCGCACCACAAAGTGGCCCGGCCGGTGGTCCAGGCTGATCACGGCGTCGGCCCCGGCGGCCAGACTGACCAGCTCCTGGTGCTTGATGAACTGCAGATACCCGCTAGCCGGGGCGAGCAGCCCGCTGCCCTCGGCCTCGCCCCAGCTCAGCAGCTCGGCCGCGGTCGGCCCGGCCTTCAGGTGCGGTTCGGTGTTCCCGCTGCCCTGCTCCCTGATGGCCTCGGTCAGGTCGCCGGCGATGCCGGCGATCACCTGAGGCAGCTGGATCGAGATCGCCGTGTGGTGGATGAAGTAGATGAGCACGGCCAGGTCGGCGACCATCAGGCCGAGCGTGACCGTCACGCTGATGTGCGGCACGAAGTCGCCGTGCGAACCGGTTCCGATGGAGGCCAGCACCAGCACCGCGTAGACGAACGTGGCCACGAACGTACCCAGGGTCACCTGGGTGCCGCGGTCGCGGATGAAGTTCCGCAGCATCCGCGGCCCGAACTGGGTCGAGGCCAGCGTCAGCGTGACCAGGATGATGGAGAACACCACGCCGACCACGGTGATGATGGCGGCAGCGATCGTGGTCAGGATCTGCCGGGCCGCGTCCGCGCTCCCGCTGATGACCCAGCCCGGCAGGCCGAAGTCCCCGCGGTAGGCGGCCCGGTCCGCGATCAGCGTGCCGATGAACAGCGCGATCGCCACCACGACCTCGATCGCCGGCACGAACCACAGGCTGGTGCGCAGCACCTCCCGGCGCCAGTGCAAGCCCAGCGCCGATGACAGCAGGCCACGGTACATGTGCGAAATCCTGCCACGGACGGGGTCCTTAGAGCGGCAGGCCGGCCTCCAGCAGTCCCAGCGCCTTGTCGATCTCCCCGAACAACCGCTCCATGCTCGTGTGATCCTCCGGCCAGCCCTCCCCGGGCAGGATGATCGACATCATCACGCCGATGATCGCCCCGGCGGCGGTGCGCACCGCCATGTCGTCCGCGGGGCGCCCGGCCCGCTTGGCCAGCGCCTCGCTGAGCACCGTGATCGTGCGGGCGAACTCGTCCATGGCCCGGGCCCGGAGCTCGGGCACGGTCATCGAGAGCGTGATGGTCTGGGTGACCACGTCTAGGTCCTCGGTGCTGTAGGAGCCGAACAACTGCCGGCTGGCGGCGCGCACCGCCGCGATCGGCCCGAGCTCCGGCGGCTGCTGCTCCAGCGCCTCCAGCATCCGGATGTCCATGTCGTCCTGCAGGATCAGGTCTTCCTTGGTCGGGAAATACCGGAAGAACGTGCTCGGCGACACCTCGGCGGCCGCCGCGATCTGCTCGACCGTGGTGGCCTGGTAGCCCTGCTCGCGGAACAGCCGGAGCGCGTGCTCCCGCAGGGAAGCACGCGTCCTGGCCTTCTTGCGCTCGCGCAGGCCAGGCTGCTGGTCCTGGCCGGTGCGGAGAATCGCTGTCACACCTCCAATTGTGCCCGTTCGGCGCCGGATTCACCGCTTGCCGACGGTTCCATGTCCGGGACCATGCCTGCGCCGTCCGCGCGCCGGGGCAGGAAGATCAGCGCGAGTACGGCGCTGACTAGCGCGATCCCGGCGCAGACCCACAGCATGACGTCCAGGCCCTGCACGAACGCGTGCCGCACCGAGTCCAGCAGTGCCGCCGAGCCGATCGCGTGCGCCACACCGACGCCCGCGACCACGCTGCTCTTGGCCGCGGTCGCGGCCGCCGTGGGCAGCTGGCCGGTGACCAGGTGGCTGCGGTACACAGTGTCCAGCACGGTGCCCAGGACCGCGACCCCGATCGTGGCGCCGACCTGGCGCAGCGCCGAGATCAGGGCCGAACCCGAGCCGCTGCGCTCGACCGACAGTGCGGACAGCGCCGCGTTCATGGTCTGCGGCATGGCCAGTCCCAGCCCGAGCCCGAACACCGCGAACCACGCCGCCGCGAACCCGGTACCGCTGCTGATCGTGGTGGTAGCCCCGAACCCCAGTGTCACGGCCATCATGGCGAATCCGAGCGTGACCAGCGCCTTCGCGCTGGCCAGCGGGCCGTGCGTGGTGCTGCCCGCGCCCTTGCGCGGTGAGGCCAGCCGGGTGCTGCTGATCATGCCGACCACCAGGCCGCCGATCATCGGCAGCAACCGCAGCCCGCTGCCCATCGCGTCCGCGCCGCGGACCTCCTGGAAGTACTGCGGCATGGCGAAGAAGATCCCGAACATCGCGAACGAGATCAGTGTGGCCAGGGTCGTGCCCCAGGTGAACCCGGCCGAACGGAACAGCCGCAGCTCGATCAGCGGACGGATCTTGCCCTCGCGGCTGGTCAGCCAGCGTTCCCAGGCCACCAGCACGCCGAGCACCACGACGCCGCCGGCGATCGTGGCCAGCGCCGCGGTGTCCGTCCAGCCGTCCTGGCCGGCCTTGATGAACCCGTAGGTCAGCCCGGTCAGCCCGGCGCTGGACAAGATCACGCCGAGCACGTCCACGCTGGGCCGTTGCGCGCTGCGCGACTCGGGCAGCAGCACGGTCACGGCGATCAGGGCCAGCACCACCACAGGCACGTTGATCAGGAAGACCGAGCCCCACCAGAAGTGGTCGAGCAGGTAGCCGCCCACGATCGGCCCGATCGGGAAGCTGACGAACGTGGCCGACGCCATCACCGCGATCGCCTTCTGCCGCTCCTCCGGGGCGAACAGCACCGGGATCACCGCCAGCGACAGCGGGAAGATGGCCGCGGCCCCGATGCCGAGCACGGCCCGGGCCGCGATCAGCTCACCCGTCCCGCTCGCGTACGCGCAAGCCGCCGAACTGGCTCCGAACAGCACCAGCGCGACCAGCAGCACCTTCTTGCGTCCCAGCCGGTCGCCGAGCAGGCCCGCGGGCAGCATCGCGGCCGCCAGCACCAGGCTGTAGGCGTCCGAGAACCACTGCAGGTCGCTGGTCGAGGCGTGCAGGTCCCTCGCGATCGTCGGCAGCGCGAGGTTCAGTACGGTCAGGTCGAGCCCGACGACCAGCACGCTCGCGGCGATGGCGATCAGCGCCCACCACTTGCGGGCCGTGTTCTCCGCCATGACGCTCACATCCTTTCGGCAGTTCATATCAATCAAAAGCTACATTTAATTGATAGTCACTGTCAAAAGTTTGCTTCCACTCAACAGCGTCATCCAGATTGCGCCTCCCGCTGCCGGGCTCCGTCCTCAGCTCACCCCGAGGACGTGGTTCCGGACTGCAGCTTGCTGAGCAGGGCGGTGCCGTCGGGGCTGCCCAGGCCGGTGCACGCGTCCCAGCCCGGCCCCGCGTTGTAGGCACCGTTGTTCCCGCTGGTGATGTCGTTGAAGCCCGGGACGTCGTCGCCGGGGGTCACGCCCGCGTACAGGCTGGTCTGGATCAGCCCGAACCGCTGGCCGGTTGCCTGCGCCAGCCGCGCCACTAGCCCCGCCCACAGCGGGGCGACCGCGCTGGTCCCGCCCACGACCTGGGACTTGCCGTCGGAATAGATCTGGTACCCGGTGGTCGGATCGGCGTTACCCGCCACGTCGGGCACACCCCGCCCGCCCGCCTTGGCCGCCGCACCCGTCGCGCCTGCCGCACCCGTCGTGCCGGAAGCAGCGCCCGTAGCCTCCGGGGCGCCCCCCGCCGCGGCGTGCTCATAGTGCCCACGGTGATGGCGATGCCCGCCACCCTCACCCGTCCCGCCGCCGCTCCCGCCAGACCCGCCGCTCCCGCCAGACCCGCCGCTCCCGCCAGACCCGCCGGACCCGGACCCGGAGCCGGCCCCGCTCTCGGCAGCCCGGGCGGGCACGCCCGCGGTTGCCTGCCACGACGGCAGTGCGAACTCATCGCTCACCCCGCCGCCGCCCGCGCCCTCGTTGGCGGCGGTCTCGTTCCAAACCACCTCGGAGCTGATCGCGCCGGTGGACGCATCGGCGACGAGCTTGGTCCCGCCGCAGCCCAGGGCGTGCGGGCTGGACGCGGGAAAGTCCACGTGAACCCCGCCGTCGGTCGCCCCGTCCGAAGACCCGTTGTCGCCCGCGGCCACGCACACGGTGATGCCGAGCGTCGCGGCGTCGGCGATCGCCGCGTCCATGGCCGAACGGCCCTGGGCGGTCCACGCGTCCTCCGACTCACCCCAGCTGATCGAGATGGCGATCGGGGCCGGGCTGGCCTGTGCGGCGTCCGAGATCGCGTCGACGAAGCCCGCATCCCCGCTGTTCGGCGCGAAGTACACCTTCTGCGCCGCGCCCGGCGCCACCGCGCCGATCACGTCGATGTCCAGCGCGACCTCGATGTCGGCCCCGTTCGGGTCAGAACCCGGCGCGTTCGAGGCGCCGTCCACGCTCACCGCGGTGACCGAAGGCACCGTGATTCCCAGGCTCTTGAAGTAGGTGTCCAGGTCGGGCGTTGAGAAGCCGCCGCCGAGCTCGATGACCGCGACGGTCTGGCCGGAGCCGGTGGTCCCGGCCGGGAACTTGTAGATGTCGGCTACCTGGTTCGGCAGGTACGAGGTCCCGCTGGACGCGGCCGCCGGGCTGGTCCGGAAGTGCGCCCGCGCCTGCGGCCGGGTGTCCAGGCCGAGCACGGCCACGACCACGCCGTCCAGTGCGGCGGGCAGGAACAGCGCCCCCTGCCGGTAGCGGTGCGTGACCCGCCCGGTTCCGCTCGGGTTGGGGCTGCTGACCAGCTCCAGCGTGGCGCCGAAGATCCGGGCCAGCTCGCCGATCGGCCCCGCGACCTTGACCCGCCGGGTGGCCGGCTGGACGTCGGTCACCTCCACCCCCAGGCCCGTCAGGGTCCGCCGGACCAGGTCGACGTCGGCCGGGTCGGCGCCATACTGCTCGGCCAGCTCGTCCCTGGTCAGGACCGTCGGCCCGGCCACCACGCTGTCCGGCAGGGCGGCCCGGCGCCGCAGCACCAGGGTCAGCTCGACCCGTTCGGAGGTGTCCAGCTCACCGGCCGGCGTGACGTCCGGCAGCGGTGGCCGTTCGCTGCCCGGCAGCCGCACCAGCGATGGAGATTCGTCCGGCATTGTCTGCTCCCGCTCGAGGAATCGGTGTGATGGCAATGAAATAAAACCCCAATGGGGAATTCTGCCGTGCGCGGGGCGGATTACACCGCCCGTTCGGGATAAATATTTGGGCCGAACGGGCAGGCCGCGTGCTCACCTGCCGCCTCGTGCCCACCTTGGGAAAACGCTCAGAAAAAGGAGTGCACCGCGTCGATTACCCGGTCGTCGTCGTCCACCACCGGGATTATCCGCCACTTGTCCAGGGTCGTGCAGGGATGTGAGATGCCCAGGCTCACCAGGTCCCCGGGAGCCAGCGCGGTATCAGGGTCGAGCCGCAGGTAGGCGTGCTGATCGTTGAGCTCGGTGACCTCGCCGGCCAGGCGGTCCTCGCCGTCGCTGTGCTGGCTGTCGCTGTGCTGGCCGTCGTGGGGGACCACCCGCAACGGCACCGGGAGCCCCTTGTCAAAGCCGACGTCGCGGCGTCCGGCGCCGAGCAGGGCCAGGCCGGGCTCGGGCCGGGAGAGCACCTGGGCCCACAGCTCCAGCGCCGGGCGCAGTGCGGGCGCACCGGCCATGCCGCGGGCCGAGGGAGAGACCGCGCCGTAGAACCCGTGGTCGTGCGTGAGGTAGGCGCCGCTGCGCAGCACGACGGTGACCCGCCCGCTCTGTCCTGCGCCGCTCTGTCCTGCGCCGCTCTGTCCTGCGCCGCTCTGTCCGGCGCCGCCGTGTCCTGGGCCGGCCGCGGTCAGCTCGCGCGTGACTACGTCGAAGAAGGCGCTGCCGCCGGCCGTGACGATGAGTTCCCCCTCGGCATGCCCGGCCAGCGCCAGCGTTCCGGCCAGCGCGCGCAGCCGCCGGCAGAACGCCGCGATCGCGGCCTCGGTCCCGGCCTGGCTCGGGGTGCTAATGGTGCCCTCGTAACCGGCCGCGCCTGCGACCGTCAGCGTGCTGGTCGCGGCGGCCGCCTTGGCCACGGCCAGGGCCGCCTCGTCGGTCCGGCAGCCGGTCCGCCCGCCATCGTGGCCTATCTCTACCAGCACCGGGAGCCGCCGGCTTGCTCGGCAAGTCGCGAGCACCCGGTCCAGCCGGGCCACGCCCTCCAGGCTGTCGACGTAGCAGAACGCCTCGAACTCCGGGTCCGCGTCCAGTTCGGCGGCCAGCCAGCCGATGCCGGCCTCGTCGGTCAGCTGGCTGGCCAGCAGCAGCCGGCCGAACCCGAACGTCCGGTAGGTGCGCAGCTGGCCGATGGTGGCCACGGTGATAGCCCAGGCGCCGTGGGCCAGCTGCCGGGCGGCCAGTTCGGGGGACATCGCGGTCTTGCCGTGCGGGGCCAGCTCCACGCCGGCCGCCGCGCAGTAGGCGGCCATGGCCGCCAGGTTCTGCTCCAGCGCGCTTTCCCGCAGCGTCAGCAGCGGGTAGGTGAACCCGGCCGCGTGCAGCCGGGGCCGGGTCGCGGCCAGCTCCTCCACGCTTGGCTGGGCCACGCTTGCATGAGCGGACAGCGACCCGGCGCCCTTCTCCACCGGGTCGATGGGACGCATCCGCAGGGCGCGGAGCCGCTCGGCGACCAGCGGCGGCAGGGGAGTGCTCACCCGGCCATTGTCCCCGAATGCCCGCTACGTAACCAGCCGTCATCCGGTTCAGTTAAAAATTGCACTAGGGAATGGTGAGACATTCTCGTTATCCGTTATTTCGGCGAATTCCTGTCTCTTTCTCAGCTGGAATCTTTGCTATTGGTGGGACGCCGGCCGCCAGCTCAGGAGGTAGAAAGAAATTCCTGGGTCATGCACAAGCGGCATACCCGCGCCTGCCCCGGCGATCGCACCCGAAAGGGCGCGCGAGCCTCGGCGGGCTGATCCCGGTCGCCGCGGGCGGCCCCATTCTCGTCCTCGGCTATTCCCTGGTCTCATCGGCCGCCATGATCAACTATGCCCTTCGGCGCCAGCGCCTGGCTGAGCGAGCTCACCGTGACTGCGGATGGCGGCTCGTTGGGTGGTGGTGGCGGCGCCAGCGACGGCGGTGGCCAGCGCCACCACCACCACGTCTGGGGGGCTTAGGCGCTCACCGCGCCGGGAGGGCCGGGCGAAGATGCCGAACCCATCTGGCCGCCGGGTCCCTTGGCCTGCTCGTGCCCGGTGGCCCGCCGCCTGGCGAGCTGGGTTCCGGCGATGATCAGGCACGCCACCAGCAGCGGCGGTACGTAGAGCAGCGGCACCGAGGAGTGGATGACGGCCGAGGAGCCGTCGAGCGGACCGAGCATGTCGACGGCGAGTTTCTCCTGCCACATGACCGCGTACGGGATCACCGGGATGGCCAGCAGGGCCAGCACCCGGCGGCTGACCGGCGTGCGCAGGCAGGCTGCGGCCACGGCGACCAGGACGCCTGCGATCAGCAGGTCGGCGGGCAGGCCCGCCACCTCGCCGCTGAGGCTGGTCAGGGATGGCGGGGGAGCGGAGGTGTAACCGAACCACGCGCTGGTACCCACGCTGAAGCCGCCCAGGATGAGCGCCCCCGTGGTGACCAGTGCCGCCCCCCAGAAGGTCAGCAGGTCCAGACCCCGGGACGGGCCGGGCGACAGCAGCAGCGCGGCGGCGGCCGTGCCGGCCAGCAGGACGGTGAATGCGACGGCCGGGCTTGAGTACCCGCGGAAGGCCAAGGCTGACCCTGGCACCCCTACGGCCAGCTGGCCTATCCCCGTGGCCAGCGCGGCCATTCCCGCGAGCTGCCGGTGCCGCAGGCAGGTCAGCACCGTGACGATCGACGCGCCGACCAGCAGCGGCAGATCGGACACCTCGTAGGTCGCGGTGATCCGCCAGTCCGGGTGCCCGGCGGCGGCACTCGCCACCGCCTGCGGTATGCCGAAGTCGGCCAGCGCCGCCACCAGCAGGAGAAGAGGCGCGATCACGCTCAGCACGCCCAGGGCATCGCTCCAGCGCGGATCGCGGACCAGACAGGAGAACCAGCGCGGACGGATCCGGGATAGCGCCATCCGGCCGTGGATCCGGGCCGCGCCGGCGATCAGGTCCGTGCCATCGGCGATGTCCCGCCCCAGGCGCGCGGCCGCGGCGGCGGGCCGCCAGGTACGTGGCGATCCGTCCCGCGCGGTGACATCGTGGGCCGCCACGGCCAGCAGGACGCCGACCATCTCCTCGGCGTGCTCGCGCCGGTGATCCCGGGGATACAGGGCCAGCAGCCGTCGGTAGCGCTTCTCCAGCCGGTTCCGCCGATGCTCGGCCTGCCGCTGCTCGGGGCGCTGCACCCCGGGGCTCTCGTGTGTGAGGCTCTCGTGTGTGAGGGTCTGGCGCCCGCCGGGCTCGTCGCAGTGGCAGGCGGGCGGGCTCATGCGGTCCCCCCGGCCAGCCCCAGTCGGGTCGCGGCGACGGCGGCGTTGGCGCGCAGCCGCTGAACCTCGGTGGCCAGCTGTTCGGTTCCCTCGTCGGTGATGCGGTAGTAGCGGCGCAGCCGCCCGTCCACGATCTCTTCCTTGTCCGAGGTGACCAGGCCGTCGGCCTTCAGGCGGTCCAGTGCGGCGTACAAAGTTCCCGCTCGGAGCCGGACGCGCCCGTCGGAGATCCGCGTGACATCGCTCATGATCCCGTACCCGTGCTGCGCCCCTGCGGCCAGCGCGGTCAAGATGAGGAACGTCGGCTCCTGCATCGACTGCTTGCTCACCACACTTGTATATGCCGATGGGCGGCACATATCAATCGGGTTGGTGGATTTCAACCAATCGTGACTGATTCGGCACGACTTGTTGCCATCCCTGCGGCGGCCGGGTGATGATGAAGGCTGTTTTGTCCCAACATCAACCCCCCTGCGGACAGATGGGCCCGAACAGAAGAGGCAGGGCGAAGGATACAGTCGCGCCGCGCGCGACGTTCCGTGACGTGTTCGGGGTCGCCGAGTTCCGGGCCGTGTGGTTTTCCGAGATCCTGTCCGTCACTGGTGACCGCCTCGCCCTGGTGGCGCTTACCCTGCTCGTCTACGACCGGACGAGATCCCCGTTGCTCGCTGCCGTGACGTACGCGTCGGGCTACGTGCCCTGGGTGGTGGGCGGCCTGTTCCTGGCCGGTCTGGCCGACCGGCGGCCGCGGCGGACGGTGATGGTCGTCTGCGACGCCGTCCGGGCGGTCCTGGTCGCGGCGATGGCGCTGCCGCACATGCCGCTCGCGTCCCTGGTGGTCCTGCTGTTCGCGACCACGATGTTCGCGCCGCCATTCGAGTCGGCCCGGGCCGCCATCACCGCGGACATCCTGCAGGGCGAACGCTATGTGCTGGGGACGTCGGTGACCCAGACCACCTTCATGGGGGCCCAGGTGCTTGGCGCGGTCGGCGGCGGGATAGCGGTCGCCTTCATCGGGGTGCGTCCGTCCCTGGCGGTGGACGCCGCCACCTTCGTGCTCTCCGGCTTGTTAATCAGGCTCGGGACCCGTTTCCGGCCCGCTGCGGCCCGGCCGGAAACGTCCGGGGTCTCCTCGTTGGCCCGGATGGTCCAGGGCTTCCAGTTGGTCTTCGGCGACCCGGCGCTGCGGACCTTGGTGCTGTTCGGCTGGCTGATGACGTTTTACCTGGTTCCCGAGGGAATCGCGGCCCCGTATGCGGCAAGCCTCGGCGGAGGGCCCATCACGACCGGCCTGGTGCTGGCGTCGACGGCGCTGGCGACCGGGGTGGCCACGCCCCTGTTCACCAGATTCGTCCGCCCGAGGCGGCGGCTCGCCTTGATGGGGCCGCTGGCCGTGCTCACCTGCGCCACGCTGGTCCTGACGGCCCTCCGTCCGGGTCTTGTCGTTTCCTTGGTGATTTTCTCGCTATCGGCCGCGTTCGGCGTCTATCAGATTACGGCCAACACCGCCTTTGTCGTCCGGGTTCCGAACGACCGGCGGGCTCAGGCCTTTGGTATCGCCGCTATGGGGGTCTACGTCGGCCAGGGGGCCGGATTCGCGGCGGCCGGCGCCGCCGCCGACCGGTTCAACCCGGCGGCGGTGATTGCGGTAGCAGGCGGCATCGGGGCGGTACTGGCGTGCATCCTGACCCTGCAGTGGCGCCGGATGTCGCCGCCAGGCGGGCGCCACGCCGCGCGCCGCCCCGCTCCTCACGTCGCGGCACGGGATTCGGTCCCGCTGCGCGGATCTTCGTAACCACACCGGCGCCCAGCGTCACCACACTGGCGGCCAGCGTCACCACACTGGCGGCCAGCGCGTCTTCATGCCGGCAGCGGCCGCCGCAGCGCTTTCAGCTCCATGTGTCGCGCATGACAATTCCCTTCTGCGCTTGGGGGACGACTGGCGGGCGATCAGGTCCAAACGACTCTCACGGTTTGCTCCCCTCTTGGCTATCGCTCTTATTCGCCCGGGCGATTTGTGCGATTCCGATGCCGCCCGACTCTGGGCGAACCGGTCGATAACAGCACGTCAAACACCATTTAGCTCCTCTTTGTCGGCCTATGTAGGCGTTTCAGAGCTGATAGTGCTCAAGACGGCAAAGATGGGTTAAGGTAGCTATGCGGAGCTAGTCCTTTACGGTGAGCATCCGACTAGACAGGAGCCTGTCGAGTCCCATCTGGAACGGTGGTGCATGAAAGCCTCGTCTATCGCCCGCCGCTTGCAGGCGCGCGCGGTGATACGGGACTGGGCCTGGTGGCAGCTGGACTGGCCGCTCCGCTGTTACATCGGCGTGGTGCCGGCCGTCGGCGTCGGGCTGGCGTGCTACGCGGCCGCCCAGACGACCTGGCACGCCGCGGACCTGTGGAAGTTCTTGCTCCTGCTGACCTGCGGCCTGGTCTCGGTGTCCGTCACGCCCCGGATCGCCTACGCCCCTGGCATGATGACCAGGGACTTCATCGCCGTCTGGATGCTTCCCGTCGCCATCTTGCTGCCGCCCGTGTACGCGATGGTGACACCGATCCCGCTGGTCATTCTCACCCAGATGCACGTGTTCCGCGGAGTGGTCTACCGCCGGGTGTTCACCGTGGCCGCCATGGGGTTGTGCTACGGCGCGGCGTCGCTGGTCTTCCGTGCCTTCCCGGCCTCGTTCGCCGGCCACTCGATCGGCACCGGCCTGCACGCCCTGACGTTCACCTTGGCCGTCGCCATCTGCGAGGTGGTCGGCGGCCGCGGTCACCACCTGCTCATCGTCGGCGGAATCAAGCTCAGCGACCCCACCGTCCGGCTGGCCGAGCTGGAGCTCAACCGGGAAGCGCTCCAGGGTGACCTGGCCGAGTTTGACCTGGGCGTGCTCATCACCGTCGTCGTCGCGGTCAATCCCTTCCTGGCCGTGTTCGCGGTACCGACGGTCCTGCTGGCCCGGCGGTTCATGATGCACGCGCAACTGGTGGCGCAGACTCGGATCGACACCAAAACCGGCCTGCTGAACTCGTCGACCTGGGAGCAGGAGGCGACGATCGAGATCACCCGGGCCGTCCGTACCAGTACCCCGCTCGCGGTGGCGCTGGTCGACATCGATCACTTCAAGACGGTCAACGACACCTACGGGCACCTGGTCGGGGACCGGGCCCTGCGCGCCGTGACCGATGCCCTGCGCAGCCATCTGCGCGTCTACGACCTGGCTGGGAGGTTCGGCGGCGAGGAGTTCGTGATCCTGCTGCCGCATACCCGTGAGGTGGACGCGCTGAGCGTGGCCGAGCGCCTGCGCGCGCGTATCGCCGAAATGTCCATCCCGGTCGACGAGGGGGACCAGGACGGCCCCAGCGTCCACCTCACCATCTCGGTCGGTGTGGCTGCCCTGGACGGCGTGAGCCGTGAGCTGACCGACATGATGGCCGCAGCCGATGCCGCCCTCTACTACGCCAAGAAAACTGGCCGCAACAAGACCCACATGATCTCGGCCGCTGCCCCCGCCTCCTGACCGTGCCTACGCCGCGCCAGCCGTGCCTTTGCCGGCACTTTGCGGCGTGATAACACCGGAAACTGCCGGCAAATCCTCGCGGCCGCAACGGAAGTGATTGATGCGCTTAAAGGGAAAGGCGGCCGGGCGCTAGTCGTCGGCGTAGGAGTCCACGGCCCGCACGGCCAGCACGCCGTCAACCTCTTGCAGTCGGGCCGCCAGCTGGGCCACGGAGCCGCGGCCGTACAGCGCCAGCAGCACGGAAACGGTGCCGCCCGCCCGCTTCCCGCCGCTGACGCCAGCCCCGCCGCTGACGCCAGCCCCGCCGCTAACGGCAGTCCCGCCGCTAACGCCAGCCCCGCCGCTAACGGCAGCCCCACCCGTGGCAGTCCCGCCGCCCGCGGCAGTCCCACCGGACGCGGCGGACCCACTGCCCGCAGTCGCCCCGCCGATCGGGAGCGGCTTCCCCGGCCCCTCCGGCCTCTCCGGGGCGCCCGGCTCATCTGTCCCCACCGGCCTCGCCCGGCCATCGGGACTCTCGCTGGTGATGCTGACCTCGGCGACGCGGAAGTGCTCGCCGGTGCAGATTTCCAGCACGCGCCGAAGGACGCCGCGGCCGTCTTCGTAGTCGAGGCGCAGCGTGGCCGACCCGAGCCCGACCTTCGGCAGGCGGCGCACGACCGCGGGGAACGCGTAGAGCGCCACGAAGTACAGCCCCGTGACCACCAGGGCCAGACCCGGCAGGCCTGCCCCGCAGGCCATGCCGACCGCCGCGACCAGCCAGACCACCGCCGCGGTCGTCAGCCCGCGGACCGCATCGCGGCGCACGAAGATCAGGCCAGCGCCCAGGAAGCCGATGCCCGAGACGATCTGGGCGGCGACCCGGGACGGATCCAGGGTGATGCGTCCGGGCACCAGGACGTCGCTGAAGCCGTACTTGCTGACCAGCACGATCAGCGCCGCGGCCACCCCGACGAGGGTGTGCGTGCGCAGCCCGGCCGCCTTCTGGCGCAGTTCCCGCTCCAGCCCGATCAGCGCGGACAGCCCGAAGGCCGCGCCGAGCTCGCCGAACTGCACCCAGCCCTGGCCGCCCGAGATGCCGAGCGGGCCTGCGGCGGGGAGCGCCACTGCTTCCAGGCCCAACCATGCTCCTTTATGTGCGGGTGCCGTCCCGGTTATCTTCCATCATCCATCGAGCGATCCGGTACCCTTATGGCGGGTTCCTGTGCCGATATCCCATAGTTCCTGCCCGGAATCGGGCAGGATTCTTGCTAAAACAGGCCCGTGTCAGTAAGAAGGATCCATGCCGGAGTCGGTGGACCCTTTCCCGCAGGATCTCGCGCGGTACCTGGCGGCCTCGACCGGCCTCCCGCAGCCGACCGCGGCCCGGGTCGTCGCCGACGTGGCGACGTACTTCAACGAGACCGTCGAGGAGTTCATCCGCCGGCGCCACGCCGAACTGCAGCGGCGTCAGCACAAGAACGACGAGATCTGGCCGGTGATCTCGGCCGAGCTCGCCCAGCGCCGGTTCGCGGCGCCTGGGCTGTCCGAGCGTCAGCTCCGGCGAATCGTGTACGGCTAGCAGGCGGCCAGCGAACAGAGAGGGCCGACCGGACAGGAGAGCGTTAAGTTGTGCGGAATTGTGGGTTACATCGGCCGCCGGGACGCCGTCCCGGTGCTGCTCGAGGGGCTCAGGAGCCTGGAATACCGGGGCTATGACTCGGCCGGCCTGGCCGTCATCCACCGGAACCGGCTGCAGGTCACCAAGACCGCGGGCCGGGTCCAGGACCTCAGGGACCGGGTCAGCGACCGCACCAAGGCCACCATCGGCATCGGCCACACCCGATGGGCCACCCACGGTGAGCCGAACGAGGTGAACGCGCACCCCCACACCGACACCGAGGGCCGTATCGCAGTGGTGCACAACGGCATCATCGAGAACGCCGAGCAGCTCAGGGACGCCCTGGTCGCCCGGGGCGTCAAGCTGGCCAGCGACACCGACACCGAGGCGCTGGCGCACATGATCGCCGCCGAGGCCACCGACGGCACCAGCCTGGAGGACGCGGTCCGGCGCACCCTGCGCCACGTGGAAGGCACCTACGGCCTGGTGGTGCTCGACATCAAGAATCCGAACGAGCTGGTGGTAGCCCGGAACGGAAGTCCGATCGTGCTGGGCATCGGGGATTCGGAGATGTTTGTGGCCTCCGACGTCGCGGCCCTGGTGCGCTATACCAAGCAGGTCGTCTACCTGGACGATGCCGAGGTCGCCACGGTGCACGCGGCGGACTACCTCACCGCGTCCCGGGACGAACCGGACCACGGCGGGCCGCGGAACGAGCCCACCACGGTCGAGGCCGAGGTCGGCGACTACGAGCTCGGCCTGTTCGAGAACTACATGCAGAAGGAGATCCACGACCAGCCCGAAGCGCTGCGCAGGGTGCTGCGGGGCCGCCTGGACGACCGGTTCGCCACGGCCAAGCTGGGTGGTATCAACCTGGACGCGCGCCAGCTGCGCTCCATCAGGCAGGTGAAATTCCTCGGTTGCGGGTCGGCCTACTACGCGGGGCAGATGGGGGCGGTGCTGACCGAGGAACTGGCCCGCATCCCCTCCGACGCCGAGCCGGCGTCGGAGTTCAGGTACCGGAACCCGGTCGTTGACCCCGACACGCTGTACGTCGCGGTCAGCCAGTCCGGCGAGACGCTCGACACGCTGATGGCCGTCCAGGAGCTGCGGCGCAAGGGCGGCCAGGTGATTGGCGCGGTTAACGTGGTCGGCAGCGCCATCGGGCGGGAGTGCGGTCATGGTGTCTTCCTGCACGCCGGCCCGGAGATCGCCGTCTGCTCGACCAAGGCGCTGACCAACATGGCGGCTACATTTGCTCTGCTCGCGCTGCTGCTGGGCCGCGTCCGTGACCTGTCCGCGGCCTCTGGCCAGCGGATCGTGGCCGGGATGCGTGCGCTGCCCGGCTATATGGAGGAGATCCTGGCCGCCGAGGAGCAGATCGCCGGGATCGCCCGCGAGTACGCCGGAGCCGAGCACATGTTCTTCATCGGGCGCGTCCGCGGCTGGCCGGTGGCCCGCGAGGGTGCGCAGAAGCTGAAGGAAGTCTCCTACGTCCACGCCGAGGCCTACCAGGCTTCCGAGCTGAAGCACGGGCCGCTGGCCCTGATCAACGCCTCGATGCCCAGCGTGGTCATCGTGCCAGCGGACGAGCTGCTGTCGAAGAACATCTCCACGATCGAGCAGATCAAGGCGCGTGGTGGCCCGGTCATCGCGCTGACCAGCGCCGACTTGCCTGCCGGGCTCGCGGACGCGGTTATCCGCGTCCCGCGCAGCGAGCCCGAGCTCGAGCCGCTGCTGCTGAACGTCCCGCTGCAGATGCTGGCCTATCACGTGGCGGCGAAGCTGGGCCGGGACATCGACAAGCCCCGCAACCTGGCCAAGAGCGTCACGGTCGAGTAGGGCGGGGCGAGCCCTCATCACCCCGTCCCCCGGGCAAGCCCGGGGGACGGGGTGATACTGGCAGCCACTTCACGGGCCACGCGAGAGCGTTATCAGGCCCGCGTTGCGGGCTCGCGGCCCGCAGGCTATGCCTGGTGAGTTCCGCCGGTAGCGCTCACGTCCAGGTGTTCCTGCGCATGGTGCGCCTCCTCTCGGCCACGCAATGCCGCCGGATGATAGCCACGGCATAGCAACGGGCTCCAATCACGACTAGTCAGTAACCATTCAGCCCCGCCTTGCGCCGGTATTCAGGCAAATCTGGCGCAATGATCCGCTAGACCGCATAGATGAGTTAAAGTAGCTATGCGAAACTAGTCCTTTACGGTGAGCAGCCGACTGGCCTGCCAGCCCGTCCCGCCTCAACCGGAACGGTGGGTGATGGAAGCCTCGTCAGTCGCCCAGCGTCTGCGCGCTGGCGTCGATGCCCGGGAGTGGGCGTGGTGGCGGCTTCCCCCCGGGATGCGGGCGTACGTCGGCGCAGTGCCGCTGGCCGGTCTAGCCATAGCTGGCTACGCCGCCTCGCAGACCTCATGGCGCTCAGCGGACCTGGTGACCTTCGCGCTGCTGCTGGGCTGCGGCCTTATCTCGGTCGGGGCGACGGCGCGGGCCGCCCAGGGGCAGAGCGCCGTGATGCGGGACTTCCTGACCGTATGGGTGCTGCCGGTGGCGATCTTGCTTCCGCCGGTCTATGCCCTGGTGACGCCCGTGCCGCTGCTGGCCATGACCCAGTGGCGAATTCACCGCGGGCTGATCTATCGCCGGGTGTTCACCGGTGCGGCCATCGGCCTGGCCTACGGCGCGGCGTCGCTGGTGTTCCGGGCCCTTCCCGCCTCGATCGCCGGGCCCGGGCCCGGCAGCGGCCTGCACGCCCTCACCTGGGCCGCCTGCGTGGGAGGCTGCGAGCTCATCGGCTGGTTCGGGCACAATGCCCTGCTGGTGACCGCGGTCAAGCTCTCCGACCCCACCGCCAGGCTGGCGGAGGAGGTGCTGAACCGCGAGGCCCTGCTGGCCGACTTCGCGCAGATGGATCTGGGCATCCTGCTCACCGTGGTAGTCGCCGGGCACCCCATCCTGGCGGTGTTCGGGGTGCCCACGGTGCTGCTCGCCCGGCGTTTCATGATGCACGCCGCGCTCCTGGCCAAGTCCCGCATCGATGACAAGACGGGACTGCTCAACGTCTCTACCTGGGAAGCCGAGGCCGGGAAGGAAATCGCGCGGGCCGTCAGGACCCGCAGCCCGCTGTCGATGGCGCTGATCGACATCGACCATTTCAAGATGGTCAACGACACCTATGGCCACCTGGCGGGAGACAAGGCGCTTCGCGCGGTGACCGATACGCTGCGCGAGCAGCTGCGGAGCTACGACCTGGCCGGCCGGTTCGGCGGCGAGGAGTTCGTGATCATCTTGCCGCAGACCCGCGAGGCCAGCGCGGTCCAGATCGCCGAGCGGTTGCGCATCCACGTCGCCGATCTGTCCATCCCGATCCGGGACGGCGATGGCCCACCCGGCGATGACCGGATCAGGCTGACCATATCGGTGGGCGTGGCGGCGCTCGACGAGCGCGCTCCCGAGCTCACTCACCTGATCGCCGCGGCCGATGCGGCGCTCTATTCGGCGAAGCAGACCGGGCGGAACAGAACTCACGCTGCTACCGCTGGTTCACCACTCGCGCAGATGGTTCCGGCAGCCCGTTCGGCATCTTCGGCTCTCGACGCCCCGGATGCCTCGCGCCGTTAACCCCGAGCCGCAGCCGGTCCGCTCTTCTTTAGTGGAACGGCAGAGCCTCGTCGAGGTCACGGAGGCCACCTGGCAGCGGCTGCTCGCACCAGACGACCTTGCCCGTCATCGTGCGCCGGGCACCCCAGCGCTGCGAGAGCTGGCGCACGACCTGCAGGCCGCGGCCGTTCTCGTCGTCGCCGTTGGCCTGGCGGAGCCGGGGCAGGGCACCGGACTTGTCCAGCACCTCGCACACCAGCGCCTTCTCGTTCACGAGCCGGAGGGTCACGTCGCCGCGCGAGTACTTGACCGCGTTGGTCACCAGCTCCGAGACCAGCAGCTCGGTGGTGGGAATCAGGTCTTCCAGCTCCCACCGCTTCATCGGCTCGGCCAGCACGGAGCGGGCCTCCCGGACCGACGTCAGCTTGGGGCTGAACGTCCAGGACGCGTAGCAGTCCTCGGGTAGCCGCCGCAGCCGGGCGATGAGCAGCGCGATGTCGTCGCGCTGGTGGTCGGAGTACACCCCGTCCAGGCTGGCCTTGCACAGGTCCTCGAGCGGCCTGGTCGGCGAGCCGGGGCCGAAGATACCGCGCAGCCGGGCCAGGCCGTCGCTGATGTCCTGACCCTTGTTCTCTACCAGGCCGTCGGTGTAGAGCACGAACAGGCTGCCGTCCTCGACCTTGAACTGGCGGCTCTCCACCTCGCCGTCGCCGATGCCGAGCGGCGGTGCGGGCGGCACGTCGAGCAGCTCGTTGGTGCCGTCGGGGTGCACGAGCAGCGGCGGCAGGTGGCCGGCCACGGCGACCTCGCACTCGCCGCTGACCGCGTCGTAGACGGCGTAGGCGCAGGTGGCGAAGTGGGGTTCGCGCTCGCCGAGGGTATGCATCAGCTCGTCGAGCTGCTGCAGGGAATCGGCGGGCGGCAGCTCCAGCATGGCCAGGGTGTGAATAGCGGTGCGCAGCCGGCCCATGGTCACCGCGGCGCGCACGCCGTGCCCGGCGACGTCGCCGACCACTAGCGCGACCCGGCCGCCGGGCAGGGCGATGGACTCATACCAGTCGCCGCCGACCTCGATGAGCTTGCTGCCGGGCAGGTAACGGTGCCGGACCTCGACCGACGACGGAGCGGACAGCCCGGTCGGCAGCATGCTTCGCTGCAGAGTGAGCGCGGTGGCGTGCTCCCGGCTGTAGCGGCGCGCGTTGTCGATGAACATGGCCGCCCGCGAGGCGAAGTCCATGCCGATCTCAATGTCGTAGGCGTCGAACCGCCGGAATCCCTCCTGGCGGGTGCAGGCGAAGAAACCGAGCAGGGTGCCGCGCGCGATCAGCGGCAGCATCAGCATCGAGGCACCGGAGAGCAGCTTCGCCACGGGCTTGCGCCGCCAGGCCTTGGCGATCTTGCTGGCCTGGCTCTCGCTGACGGTCGTCTCGAGCACCGGCGCGCCGGTGTCCATGCACTGGAAGTACGGGGAACGGTCGGGGTAGCGCAGGATCTCCCCGGTGGGGAAGGCCGCTTCCCAGGCCGGATCCTTCCGGTCGTGCTGCAGCGCGATCCGGCGCATCGGGAGTGACCCGTCCGGCCCGTGCGCGGGCAGCTCGTCGTCGCCTGCCAGGCTCTCCAGCAGCAGCAGGTCGGCTGCGTTGCAGAAGTGCGGGACCAGGGCGTCCATCAGCTCGCGCGCCAGGTGGTCAATGTCCAGCGAGTCGCCGATCCGGGTGAACGTGTCTTCGAGCATCTGCCGCCGCATCAGCGCGGGATCGACGAAGCGCTCCTCGCGCTGCGCGGGGATGCGGAGCAGCGCGAGCGCGGCCAGGTGAGTCCCGGAAGCCCGCATCGGGTGGACGGTCACCACCGCCTCGGCCGGGTGGCCGTCGCGAGTCTCGATCGTGAGCATGGCGCTGCCCTCGCGATCGGACCGGACCGACTCCAGCAGCGCGCCGACCGCGGCCACGCCGTCGGCCGGCCGGCCGTGGGAACTGGCGTGGGCCGGGCTGCCCGGGGCCGCGCTCACCGTCAGGTCACTGAGCTGCGCGCCGAGCAGGTCCTCCGCCTTGCGCGCCAGGATCCGCGGGGCGTTCCTGTCGTGCTGGACGATGCGCCCGTCATAGTCGATCCCGAGGATGAGGGTCCGCACAGATGAGGACACTGCTGAGGAAACGGCCGGCTGGGCAGCCTCGGCGGAAATGCCCACGGCCGGGGTCTCCGGGGTGTCGGTGATCCCGGCCTCCTGCACGCTCGGGCCGGTCTTGCCTCCCCGGCTTCGCTTGGCCCCATTGCTCCCGTTGCGCGGCAACGGGGCGCGGTTCGGCGTGACACCACTCTCGGGAACACCAGCCCCGAGAGCGCTGCCTTTGGCCGACATGCCGGATGTCACGTGCGGTCTCCTGATGGCATCGCAGGCTGTGCTCCTGTCAATTATGAGTCACGGACGGCACGTTCAGACGGGAGATCCGATCACTCACCTTTATCCCGGAAAGAATACTTTTGTTCCCCAGTGTCGCAATTCTAGGTGAGTCCTGGGGCTGAAGTGACTACTAGCCGCATATGAAATGTCGAGCATTCCCGACTTTACACCCATCCAGGACAGCTTTCCTGACTAACTGAGATCAATCAGTTACGTACCGACGTCGGGTGACGCGGGCCTGCGGCCGCTCCGGATGCCGTGGGCTAGGGGCGCGGCCGCCGGAGAACGCGCCCCTGTGGCCGTGAATCCGGCGTCCCTGGAAGGAAAGGTACCGTTCACGCAAACCGGATCAGGCCGGAGGCAGTGCGGCGCGGATCTTCTCCGCGTAGGCCTGCGCCGGGTGGGTGTCGTCATAGGGATGCCGCGGGCCGAGCCAGAACCGCAGCCCATCCTTGAAGTTCCTCGGGATCACGTGCAGGTGCAGGTGCGGCACGGACTGGCTGACCACGTTGTTGATCAGGATCATCGACCCGTCGGCGCCCAGGCCGTCCTCGACCGCTCGCTCCAGGCGCTGCGCCGTGGTGAAGAACTCGGGTACCTGATCGGCGGGCAACTCGCTGAGCAGCCGGACGTGCTGCTTGGGCATGAGCAGCGTGTGGCCGCGAAAGAGCGGCCGGTGGTCCAGGAACGCGATCAGCCGGTCCGTTTCCATGATGGTCACGGCCTGCTGGTCGCCGTTGATGATGGCGCAGAAGACACAGGTGGCTGGCATCAGCCGCGAGCCTACCGCCGCGGGCCGTTCACTTCGCCATCAGGCCCGGGGGCGTCGCTTCAGGGCGCGACCTCGAACCAGACACACGTGCCGATGGGCTCCCGCAGAAACCCCCAGCGCTGCGCGATCTCGTTGACGAGCTGGAACCCGCGGCCCCCCTCGTCGTGACCGTTGACCTCGCGCCAGTGCGGCAGGCCCATCCGGCCGTCGTCGATGACATCGACGTGCACCACCGGGCCGCGGCGCGTGATCGAGACGGTCACCCGGGCGGCGTCGCTGGCGTGCCGGACCACGTTGGTCACTAGCTCGCAGGTCAGCAGCTCCGCATCGAACGAGACGGGATGCCCGGCCAGGGCATCCCGGATGAACCGGCGCGCGGCCGGCACCTCCTCCGGGTTCCGGCTGAAGGTACGCGTGGCGGTCAGCGGCATCGGGCACGGCACGCTGGGCAACACCGGCGGATCAACGACAGTAACGGGCGCACTTGCCATTCCGGCCTCCGCATCCTGAGTTACTACTGTCCGTATCAGTAATGTAACTCTTGGTCGAGCAAAGGCCAGGGAACGCGCCGTCGCGCCGGCGAAAACTTTTCCGTAGCGCTGGCTACTGGCTCACGGTGATGTTCTGGCCGGTTGCGGTGAGGCGCAGGCCCTGCTGGGTCACGCTGACGCTCTGGATCTTCACTCCCGCCGGGAGTTTCGGGAGGCTGACGTTGAAATCTGCCAGGTTCCCGAGCACCTCGGTCGGTATCCCGCCCGCGTCGATGATCTTGATGTTGATCTGGTTCGATCCCGTCTGCGTGACCTGGGCGACGGCCGTAGCGCTGAGCGGTCCCACGCTGATGTCGGCCTTTACCTTGTCCGGGCCATCCGCGGACAGGGTGATCCCCTGCGGGATGCCACCCGCCTTGGCCAGGGCGCTGAAGGTGACCAGCGCCGAGGCGTTGAACTGATCGATGGTGGCGCTGTTCGTCCCGTGGATGTGCATGCCGTGCACAACGCCGGTCAGGCTGGCGATCTCCAGCACGCCGCCGGTCCCCGCGGTCTCATTGCTGGCGCTGACGTTGACCGTCTTGAAGTCACGCGCGGCCAGCTGGGTCAGGAACGGGAAGCCCTGGATGGTCACGGACGGCTTGCCCGACAGGTCCAGCGACGACTGGAACTGGCTGGCCATCTGGTCTTCGGCGTACGCGGCGGCGGCCCGGTCGGCGCCCACCAAAAGCAGGATAATCACGATCAGCGTGATCCACGGCCACCGGCGGTGCCGCCGGCGGGCCCGGGGCGGCCGTCCCCCGTATCCCTGGCCTCCCTGATATCCTGGGGAGGCGTGGTACGCCTGGGCGTCCGGAACGCCCGGACCCGGCGGAAACCCCTGACCGCCCTGATAGCCGCGGTTCCCCGCGTAGTCCTGGTTCTGGTAGCCCTGGTAATTCTGGCTTCCGGGGTTGTCCTGGCTGCTCGGGAAGCCCTGGCCGCCCGGGAGACCCTGATTGGTGGGGAGCCTCTGTGTCTCCTGTTGATCCTGGTTCCCCTGATAACCAGCGCCGGGGTTGCCGTATCCGGCCCCCGGGTTGCCCTGGTTTCCCTGATAGCCCTGGTTGCCCTGGTGGCCGGCCTCGCCCCCCTGGCCGGCGCGTCCCTGGGATCCCCCGTCCGCACGGGTCCGGTTAGGGTCCTGTGGCTGCTCCCACCATTCGGGAGTAGGCCGTGTCGGGTCCGAGCTCATGACGCGCCCCCCAATGCCCCGGTCATGGCGACCATATCCCCACAATACGTATGTATGACCATTATTTCCCACCCCTGAGGTGTCACTTTAGCTACGGGGGATAACCATGAGTCACATGGTGTGATAAGCGCGATTGAACTCAGTGACTCGACGAAGTGCCGGACGCCTCCAGTATCAGGTTCTCCGCCACTCAATATGTCAAAACGTACGCTGAACCTGAATGGTTCTGCTGATTCCCGTATGAGTCCGTCGGCCCTACACTTTGTGCCATGCCACCCGAGCGTTTCGACTGGTCCGACCGGCAAGAGCCGCAGGCCGGGCCCGCCCAGGCCGGACACGCGTCCGCCGGGCTCGCTGAGGTTTCACCGCCTCAGGCTGGAGCCCCCCGTACCCTGCCCGACCTCCTGGTGCGTACCAGGCGCTCGGATCACCAGATGCAAGCCGGCACCACGTACAGCATCGGCCGGGATCCGAAGTCGGACATCGTCATGACCGACTCGCGAGTGTCCTGGCGGCACGGTGTGCTGCGGGTCGACGGCGAGCAGTGGGTCTTCGAGGACATCGGCAGCACCAACGGGACCTTCCTCGGGTCTCAGCGGCTCGGGCGGATCGACATCGGCGCGGAATGCGTGGTGCGGCTGGGCAACCCGGAGGATGGCCCGATCCTGCGCTGCGTGCCCCAGGCCGCCGCGGCCACGAGCCAGCCCGCCCCGCAGGCCCAGGCCGACCACCCCGGTACGGCTCTGTCCGTCCCACCCGAGCCGCCAACCCCGCCCGCGCCCGGTCCGGCCGCCCCGGAGCCCGCGGGGGGTCCCGACCCAGGGGCCTGGTGGCAGCCGACCCCGCAGGAGCAAGGGCCGCGCACGCCAGTGC
>JBAPYC010000620.1:0-2486 GCA_049284535.1 Streptosporangiaceae bacterium | reverse complement strand
TCAGCCTGTGTAAGTACCATCACATGCTGGTGCACAAGCGCGGCCACATCATCGCGCCGGCGGACGGCGGGTTTTCCTTCCACCGGCCGGATGGCACCGAGCTGCCGACCAGCCCGAGCCTGCCTGAGCACGACGGGATGATCGAGGACTGTCACGACGCTGACATCGCGCCGGGCACCATCATCCCGCCTTGGTACGGCGAGCGGCTGGACCTGGACTATGCCATCGCCGTTTGCTTCGCCACCGCCGAGACCAAGTCGGGGCAGCGTGAACGGCCTGAATACGAGCTGGAGCCCATTGCGGAAGCCGGGGAATATGTGGAACTCATAGACGCGGCACGCTTCATCTGCGAGCGGCAAGCGGCGAAGGCGGCGGCGCTCAGCGGCGCCAGTTAGCGGCGCCAGATGACGGCTTCCCAGGGGCGGAGCTTGAGGTCGGGCAGCGCGGCGGGCGGGTCGGCCGGGAGGCTGGTCAGGACGACGGAGGCGTCGGACCAGTCGCCGTCCAGGTCCAGGTGCTGAGTGACGACCTCGGAAGAGAAGTTGGCGGCGACCAGGAGCTGGGCGTCGGGAGTAGAGCGCAGGAAGGCCCAGATGGCTGGATGCTCGGGCAGCAGCAGCTCGAAGTCGCCATCGGTGACGACCGGATCGGTGTGCCGCAGCTCGATGAGCTGGCGGTAGTACTCGAAGACCGAACCGGGCTCGCCGACCTCGGCCGCCGCGTTGACCTCGGTGTGGTCGGGGTTGATGCCGATCCAGGGGGTGCCGGTGGTGAAGCCGGCGCCCGGGGAGGCGTCCCACTGGACCGGGGTGCGGCCCTGGTCACGGCTGGTCCGGCCCATGATCTTGACCAGGGCGTCCAGGTCAGCATCTCCGCGGGCGGCGACTTGCGTGTAGTAGTTCAGGGTCTGGATGTCGCGGTAGTCGGTGATCGCGGGGAACGCGACGTTGGCCTGGCCCAGCTCGTCGCCCTGATAGACGTACGGGGTGCCGCGGTGCAGGTGCAGCACGGTGGCCAGGGCCTTGGCCGAGGCGACCCGGTGCACACCGTCGTGGCCGAACCGGGACAACGACCGCGGCTGGTCGTGGTTGCCGAAGTAGAGCGAGTTCCAGCCTCGTTCGGCCAGTCCGGTCTGCCAGGTGGCCATGGCTTCCTTGAGGTCCGGCAGGCGGAGCGGATGGGGGACGAAGCGGTCATTGGTGAAGTCAACCTGCACGTGCTGGAACTGGAACACCATGTCCAGCTCGTGCCGGGACAGGTCGGTGAACAAGATGGCCTCGGGCACGGTGACGCCGGGCATCTCCCCCACGGTCAGCACGTGCGCGTCGCGGCCGGCGAAGACCTCGCGGTACATCTCGGCCAGGAACTCGTGGTTGCGCGGGCCGCAGATGAAGAACTGGTCGCCGGGGCCGTACAGCGAGCCGGGCAGCGGCTGGGTGTCCGGCAGGGACAGGTCCTTGCTGATCATGTTGATGACGTCCATGCGGAAGCCGTCCACGCCGCGGTCCAGCCACCAGCGCATCATCGCGTACACGGCCTGCCGGACCTCGGGGTTTTCCCAGTTCAGGTCGGGCTGCTTGGGCGAGAAGATGTGCATGTAGTACTGGCCGGTCTTCTCGTCGTAGTCCCAGGTGGGGCCGGAGAAGTGGGACTGCCAGTTGGTCGGCTCCGCGCCCGGGCTGCCCGGCACGTGACCGGGGCGGGGGTCGCGCCACCAGTACCAGTCGCGCTTGGGATTATCCCGGCTGGAGCGGGACTCGATGAACCAGGGGTGCTCGTCCGAGGTGTGGTTCACGACCAGGTCCATGACCAGCTTCATGCCGCGGTCATGCAGGCCGGCGATCAGCTCGTCAATGTCGGCCAGCGTGCCGAACAGCGGGTCGATGTCGGTGTAGTCGCTGATGTCGTAGCCGTTGTCGTCCATCGGCGAGCGGTAGACCGGGGACAGCCAGAGGGCGTCGACGCCGAGGGTGTCCAGGTAGTCCAGGTGGTTGATGATCCCGCGCAGGTCCCCGATGCCGTCACCGCTGGCGTCGGCGAAGCTGCGGGGATAGACCTGGTAGACGACCCAGCGGTGCCAGTCGTCAGGACGGCCAGCAGCCATCAGGACCGAACCAGCCGGGCGATGGCCTCGGAGGCTTCCTTCACCTTGTCGCTGGCCTCGGGGCCGCCCTCCTCGATGGCCTGGGCCACGCAGTGGCCGAGGTGGTCCTCGACCAGGCCCAGGGCGACCGCCTGCAGGGCCCGGGTGACGGCGGAGACCTGGGTGAGGATGTCGATGCAATAGGTGTCGTTCTCGACCATGCGCTGCAGCCCGCGTACCTGGCCCTCGATCCGCCGCAGCCGCTTGAGGTAGGCGTCTTTGTCCTGCGTGTACCCATGCATGAGGTCAAGGGTAAACGTTAATCTCGGCAAAATGCGCGACGAAACGATCACCGTCTTCCTGGATCAGCTGGCCGCGCGGGTGCCCGCTCCGGGCGGCGGCG
>JBAPYC010000619.1:0-9500 GCA_049284535.1 Streptosporangiaceae bacterium | reverse complement strand
GCCCGGTAGCCCGCCACCCCGGGGATGGCCACGGTCGCGGCGTCCAGCGTCGACCTGCGGAACGTGGCACCGGCTTCGCGAAGGCTGTAATCAGCCCGTTCGGTGGATCCGATGGTGCCGTAGCCGACGGCGGAGAACAGGTGCGTGAACGGCCGGCGGTAGATGAACACGGCCACCGTGACCAGGGCGATCATCAGAATCTTCAGGGCCCACGGCAGGACCGAGTCCGCGGTGCCCATGATGAGCGAATAGCTGTACAGCAGCACGCTCAGCACGACGGCGATGGCCGCCTGTTTCATCAGCACGCCAACCAGCATCTCGAACCAGCGGATGGCGATGACCCGGCCGAAGCCCGGGTGGGTGCCGACGATCAGGAAGAACGGCCCGGCCACCAGCAGCAGCAGGAAGCCGAGCTTGAGCACGATTAGGGTCAGCGAGATCAGCAGGATAAGCAGCCCGGCCACGAACGCGGCGAACACGGCGGCGAAGGCGATCTCCAGCCTGCTGGTCCACTGGTTGCCCTGGAACAGGGGGTAGATGGCCGCGTTGTTCTGCTGGATGTCGTTGGCGATGCCGGTGTAGGTGGCCTGCTTGGCCTGGATCAGGGCGTTGCTCGGGGTCTCGTTGGACGCGATGGCCTGGGACCACAGCAGCTGCCGGCCGTAGGTGTTCACCACCGTCTGCTGGCCGCTGGCGGTGGTGGCGTATTCGGTGGTGCCGAGCTCGCCGTCCAGCCACGGCTTGCACACCAGGACCGACCACAGCTCGTTGGCGTTGCTGTCGACCAGGCCGTTGCCCGAGGTGAAGGCGTAGTTACCGGTGACACTCTGCGGGTCGCCCTGCTGCACCGGCAGGCAGTTGCTGCTGGCGGGGGCGGGGAGCTTGGAGAAGGCCTCGTTGAGCACGCTGGTGACGCCGTTGGACACCGTGGTGCCGACCCCGGTGAAGGCAGCCGGCCGGCCGATCAGGGCGATCGCGGCCGCGCACGCGACCACCATCCACAGCGTGCCCTCGATGGTCCGGGTGGCGCGCTTGCGGATCAGGCCCTGCCAGGCCAGCCAGATCGCCCCCAGGATGACCACCGGGGCCAGGTAGGGGAAGTAGATGGCGTTGCCGAGCGCACTGATCAGCCCGTCGACAGCATCCTGCAGCCAGGTCAGGATGTTGTTGCCCGCGGCAGACTGGTAGACCGTGATCGTCACCCGGTCGAAGGATTTCGCCGCGTCGAAGACCATGCCGGCGACGTTGTTGCCGATCAGCGACGTCATGTCCGAGCACTGCAGGCCGTGCGCGGCCCAGAACTGGCCAGCGATCCCGTAACTGTCGTACAGCGTCAGGCCGCCGCTGGAGGCGGCCGGCGGCTCGATCATGGCGTCGATGCCGCCGGTGGCCTGTTCGGGCTGCGGGAGCGAGGGCTCGCAGATGTTGTTCAGGTCGCCGACGATCCCGCTCGAGCCGGACTGGCACAGGTGGACCAGGCCGCCGATGTCGCCGATGCCGGGCACCTGGCAGACCCCGCCGGGCAGGTTCGGGGTGACCTCCGCGGTCAGCTTGACCGGGCTGGTGGCGGTAGCGGCGTGGGTCGTGGTGGTGGCGTGGGTCGCGGAGGGAGCATGGGTGGCGGCCAGGGCGGGGGTGGCGAAGGCGAACCCGGCTGTGGCGAGCAGCAGCACCAGGACGATCCAGCGCGGCAGGTGGCGCCGGGGCGACGAAGAGTGAGCGCGGTCCCGCCTGCGGGGCTGGGGCGGGGCTGGCGAAAGGGCCATCGGGGAGAGCTCCTGGTTCTGCGTTTACGACGACGCTTCCGCCGCTCGCGTGCCGACTGCAGACGACTCATCGTCCGGCGCGACGCCGCTCGCCGGGGATCCATCTGCGCTGGGTGCCCTGCGTGAGTAGGGGTCAGGTTGACCACGCCTGGCCCTCGTGGGGTTGGTGTCGATCCAGTCCCTGAGTTCGGAAGAGACCAGGTCGATCCCGATCCGGCCGGCCCGGTCGTCCAGATCGCGGAAAATGCACTCGCCGTTGCCGAGCCCGCGCAGTACAGCCTTGTGCTCGTCACTTGGCTCGACTCCGAGCAGTGCCATGACGTTCGCCACCTCGGCCCGTTCGCTGGACCGGAACGCGAACACTCCGGACAGGCAGTTCGTCACCTGCTCGTTCAGCAGGTCGCCGGCGTTCTGCGAGATCAGGACCAGCGCGGTGTTCCGGGACCGGCCCATCCGCGAGACCTCGGGCACCAGCTTGGCGCCTTCGGGGGTCGAGGTGATCGCCCACGCCTCGTCCAGGAAGATCGCCTTGGGTGCCGACCGGTCGATCCCGTTCAGGAGCTTGCGGGCGAACTGGGACACCAGGTAGAGCAGGGCTACCGACAGCCGCTGCTCATACGAATAGTCGTCCCGGCTGGTGGTGGTGTCCGGCAGCGTGAGCCCGGCCAGCGTGAAGACCGTGGTCCAGCCCTCGGCGTCGATCTGCTGTCCCACTGACGGGGCGAAGCACAGCTTGGCCAGGCGCATCTCCGACACCGAGCGCATGACCGCGCCGAGGTTCTTCCAGGCCGGGTCGTCGGCCTGCTCCAGGTACTGGATGACCTTGCCGAGGCTGGGCCGCTCGGTTCCGGCCACCGCCCCGACCGCCTGGATCATGGCGCTTTCCCGCTCCTCGCTCATCCGCGGCAGCAGCAGGCGCAGCGTCTCGGTGGCCATCGTCCGCTTCTCCGACATGTCCAGGCCAAACGAGAACGGGTCGAGCAGTCCCGGCGCCGCCGAATTCAGCGGCAGCACGCGGGCCTTGCGGCCCTGCCGGGAGAGGTACTCCACGAGCGACTCCGCGTCACCCTTGGGGTCGATCACGGCCACGGTCGCGCCCCGCAGCGCCAGCTGGTAGATCAGCAGCATGGCCAGCGTGGTCTTGCCTCCGCCGGGCTCGCCGGTGATGGCGATAGCGGTCGGCCGGTTCCGCGCCGCCGCCACGAGCGGGTCGAAGTGCACGACGTTGCGCGCCCGGCCCAGGGTCTCGCCGATGTACGGGCCGATCCAGCCTGATTGCGAGGTCGTGTCGACGCGGTCACCTATTTCCACGGTCGCGGTCGGCATGCCGCCCGCTATTGTGTAAAGCGGCTGACGCTGTACGTAGGAATTGAGCCGGATCCGCTCGCCGGGCAGCGCCTCGCACAGCAGCGAGAACTGGTCACCGGTGGAATTGACCACGTCAATTCCGATATCGCGGTAATGCTCCACGACCGCTTCCACCCGGCGGACGCACAGTTCTTTCGTGGGTGCGGCCACAATCAGCCGGTGCCAGCCGTAGACAAACGGCAGGCGCTCCTTGGTGATCCCGTGCTCCAGCATTCTGGCCGCGGCGATCTGCTCGGCCAGCGCGATAGGCGCCTCCGCGCCTGCCTCGCGAATATGCGCGTCCATGTCCCGCGCGTGCGCCAGGCGGCGGCTGACATCCTTGCTCGCCTTGGCGGGCGAGATGAGCTTCATGCGGGAGCTGATCTCGACCGGGAACGGCAGCGAATCGGAGAAATGCAGCCACGGTTCGCCGTCCGGGAATGGCATCACGTCGGGGAAACGGGCAAACGATACGAAAGCAACATAGGATTCCCCGGCCATGTGCTCCAGGCACAGCAGCGTCCGGCCGTTGTGAATCTGCCCCTCGAAGAGGGTGTCGATCTCACCCGGGCCCCAGCGACGGCGCTTGGCCGCCGACGGCAGCGGCTCGCCCGCGGTCTGCATGAGCGTGTGCTTGACCAGCCAGGCGATCTCACTGGAGGTGGCATGCCGGGCCGACAGGGCGCTCGCGTTGAGAGCCCGGCCCAGCCGCTCGGCTGCCTCGGTCCACTTGGCGATCTCGGCCGAGCTGACCGCGTCGTCCGCGAGGCCGAGGCCGCGCTCGCCGTGCGCGTTCATGCCGCGGAACTGGGACAGCACGCCGCCGGACAGCTGCGCGCGCACGCCGCGCACGCCGAGCCGGACGCCGAGGTAGATCTCCTTGCCCCAGAAGTCCTTCGACCAGACGTGCTGGTAGGTCTGGTCCAGGTATTCCCGCCAGCCCGGCCCGCCGTCCGAGGTCGCGTCGAGCCCGGTCGCCCAGGCGTGCGCCGGATAGGACCGGTGCGCGATGCGCAGGTGGACCTCGGCGTCCTGCATCCGGATCGCGGCCAGGGCCACGGTGATGTTGGTGGCCAGGGACTCCCGCTCCTCCGGGGTGGTGAACTCATAAGAGACGGACGGGAGCCGGTAGTAGGCCCATGCGTGGGTGTCGGTGAGCAGGATGGCGTCGTCGAAGTACCGGATCGCCAGGCGAGTACGCCCGCGGGAACCCCGGGACGGCTTAGTCCGAGTGCTCACCAGGATTCCTTTCGGGACCTCCGTTACCAGCCAGGCCGGCGACGAGCACCCCGACCAGCGCGGTGTAGGCGATCTTGGTCTGCGGCTGCAGCGATGACTGAGGGACAGAACGTGCGGACACAAGATCATCCCACGGCACCCGGACGATGGCGCGGCAGCGTCCCCGGGCCACAGATTCGGTCTGGAGCGCGTCGGTGTTCGTGCGCCTGCTCACGCCGTTGATCACCGTCACGGCGCGGCTGGCCAGGTCGCCGTAGCCGTGCGCACCCAGCCACTGCAGCGTGTTGACCAGCGCGGTGGCCGCGTCCGGGCTGGCCGGTGCGACCAGCACGAGCTGATCGGCGGACGAGAGCACCCGCATCAGCCCGGCTGGGGCCGGGTCGATCAGAGTGAGGCGGTAGCGGGCGGAGAGGAGTTCGGCCAGCCGCTGGTACTCGGTGGCTTCGAGCGGGCGCGGGGCGGCGGGGGTGGCTGGGCCGGTTTCGGTGGATCCGGTGGCGGCGAGGTCGGCGATGATGTCGAAGCGGGCTCCGCTGGCGGCCGCCGGTGCTGCATCCGGGCCAGGCTGCTGGCTGGCCAGCAGGTCCCGGATCGAGGCGGCAGGCTCGCGCCGGGAGGCCAGGGAGGCTGGCCCCGAGCTGAGGTCCAGCGCGGCCACGGCCTCGCCGCGCACCGCGGCCAGGATGTGCCCGATCATCAGGGCGGTCACGGTCTGTCCCGCGCCCCTGGTGCAGCCGAGCACGACGATCCGGCGCGGGCCGTCCAGCGGCCGCCGGATGCGCTCACGGTCCTGCGACTCCTGGTCCCGCTTGCCTGGTCCCTGGCGGCCGGTGACCACCTTGACCTGACGCCGCCAGCTGACTTCATCGCGGCTGTCAGGGCCGCTCAGGGCTCGCTCGATGGACGGCAGCAGCCGGCCGCGGTCCAGTCCGGCCTGCTGGGCGGTTCCGGCCTGCGCGGGTGCCTGGGCCTGAGCGGATGCCTGGGCCTGGGCGGTGGGTGCCGACGGGGCGGGCAGGGGTGCCGGAGCTTGCGGAGTTGCCGGGGCGGGCGGGATTGCGGAAGCTTCCGGAGTTGCCGGGGATGCTGCGGATTCGGTTGTGGAGGCTACATCGGTTGTGAGGGCTTGGGGCGTCTCTGGTTCGGTCGTCCGTAGTTCGGCCGGCTCTCGTTCAGCTGGCCCTTGCACCGGGGGGGTGACAGCGATGGGGCGCGTCACTGGGACCGGAGGCGCGGGCTGAGCAGGGGGCTGGGGTGCAGGGGGCTGGGGTGCAGGGGGCTCGGGTGCAGGGGGCTCAGACACGAAGGGCGCAGGCGCAGAGAGCGCAGACGCAGAGACCTCGGGAGCGGAGAGCTCAGGAGCAGACTCTTGGACTGCGGCCTCGGGGATTTCGAGTTCAAGGGGTTCGGCCTCGGGACCGGGCTGGGCCGGCGGACGCGGTTGGGCGCGGAGCGTCCAGCGCAGTCGCGGGCGCAGGGATCTCAGGGAGGCCACGGACCAGGCCGGGGCTTTCGTATCGAGGTCATCCGCTGGCTCGCGATCGGCTGCCCCAAGGTCGTCGGCGGGGTCCAGTTCGGGGAAGGCGCCGACCTCGGGGAAGGCGCCTGCCTCCGCGAATGGGCCGGGCTCGGGCAGACGGCGGAACCGCGCCATCGGACCGGCCTCGGCCGACGGCCACGATGCAGGTCCGGCGGAGAGGGTGGGAAGGACCTGACCGTCAGGGTCGACGTCGTGCGAGAGCTCCAAAGCGGTGTCGTGGGAGAGCTCCAGCGCCCGGGGGTCGGGCGCCTCGGGCTGCGAAGCGATCATCCACGCCGGGCGCTTGGCCGTCCCGCCATCGCCGGCGGCCGACGGACCGGGGTCCTGCTGAGCTCCGTGGGGCCACGGAGACCAGGTGAAGCCGGGTTCGGGCTGGGTCTGTTGCGCAGACGGCCATACCTGGCCGCGCGGCTGTTCCTGGCCGCGCGGCGGCTGGGCCATGCTCCGGGGCTGGGCCGGGGCCCGCCTGGGAGCGCGCGGGGGTCCAGAACGCTCGTGCACCGGGATCTGCGCGGCGTCGACGTCCGGAGCCGGCGCGGTCTCGGCGGTCCGGGCGGACTGCACCGGCGCCGGCTGCACCGGCGCCGGCTGGGTCGGCGTGACCGTCGGCGCCGAGGCGGCCGGAGAGACCAGATCTGACTCGGGCTCGGCAGAGGCGGCGGCTGAGGGCGACACCGGTGGACGGGACAACGTCGGGCGCCGGATCGCGGGACGCCTCACCGCGGGGAGCCGGGTCCTGACCGGGCGGGTCTTGGCCGCCAGGGTGCGGGTCTTCGCCGGGGGGAGGTCCAGCGGAGGCGCCTCAGGCCGGGGAGCCTCTAGCTGGGCTGCATCGGACTGGGCCATTCCGGATGGCGGTGCCTCGAACTCGGCGGTTTCCACCATGATGTCGTCGAGCTGGAGGACCCCGGCCTCGGCCCGCCTCGACACGCCCTGGCTCAGCGCGGGGCGGCTGAGCCGGGCCCGGATCGGGGACTTGCTCGTCACCTTCTTGATCTTGGGCGGGTACCGGTGCCATATCCGGGCCGACACAAAGATCTCGTCTTTCTCGGAGAACGGCGCCATCCGGCACCATGTCCGTGGCTCCGAGACGTACCGGAGCTGCGACGTGACCAGCTCGGGCAGGCGCTTGTTCTCAATCACCGGCCGGGTGGTCAGCCACGTGAGCACACCCGGCGGAAGCACGTAAAGCCACACCAAATTGTGGTTGAAAGGCAGGCCGACAGCGATCAGGAAGACCACGTAAGGGACAGTGATTCCCGTGAATACGGCGATCCACGTGATCGGCAGCGGTGCTGGCAAACGAAAGTCATACAGCTTATAAAGCCGCTTTTCGATTCGCCAGATATTGGTATAAGTGGGAAGATCCACTAGAGACGCGCTCCTTCTTCCTGATTTAGATCAGTGGACCCCAAGCGCGTTTGCTATGCCTTCAGCCAGCGTCTGGACGATACTGGGCGTGTAGAAGACGACGGCAATGGCCACCGCCAGCACGATGAATTGCACGAACCGGGTAATCTCCCTGGTAAAGAGGAAGAAGATTGCCACGATCCCGACTATGCCGAGAAACAATGGCCCAAATAGGCCTTGCAGGTAGTTAACCAGGCCCTGTGTGCTCAAGGCCAGCGGACCCACCGCAGCGAAAGCGTGTAGTTGCATAATAGTATGTCCCTTCCGGGAGCAAATGACCATCCGAAGAGCGTCGCGGCATCCCATCTGAATGCGTACGAGTAAAGCGGATGCGCGAGCCCGGGCGGAAACGGGCACGGCGGCCCTGCGGCCGTGACGCGCCCCTGCGGGAGCCGCGGATGACTGGGGCGGGAGAAGCGAGATCGGCGATCTTGCCGACCAGGGGCGGGTTTGAAGCGGGCCGGCCTGCGCGAGGTAGGCCGGTGAAGGACGAGCCCGTGGGCGGCGGGTCGAGATGAGGCTGGCGGCCAGGAGGCTGGCCGGGCGGGGTCACTCGAGCCGGCGCTACCGAAGCGGGCGCAAGCACAGCAGGACATGACGGCATTAGCCGCCCTCGTCCTGCTCATCGGGCTCCCACCGCCTCAGTCGATGCGCCAATCTCTTTTACATACCATTTGCCGTGTCGAAGTGCTACAACCGACATACAGTACGTCATCTGAAGTTTTGACGCCATACCTGAGTTTGCCACGACGGATCCTGCCTGTTCAGGGACCTGCCATATAACGGTTACATAAATCGTGCGGGTGGTCCCGCCCGTCGGCACGCTGAGATCGGCGATGGAGTCAAAGGCGAGCGCGCCCTCCAGACTGGTCACCGACGCGCCGGGCGCGAGGTACGAGCGGAGCGTGGCGCTATCTCCGCCGCCATATGCCTGGAAGAATGCTGAAAGTTCGTTCATGAGCTGACTTTGGGCCGCCGGATCCGAGCCACGGGCGGCAGTAGGGGGCGGCGATATGGGTGCCGGGGCTGGCAGCCAGGCCGGCTCACCGGACACCACGACGTCTGGTCCCGAGGCGGCAATCGGGACGCCGAGCTCCATCAGCTGACCATCGACCATGGCGAGCAGGGTGACCACGGCGTGCTGGCTGTCCTGAACGGCGATGCCCGCGACCTGCTCGGATTGCAGGAACATCTCCCCAGCACCGTTCCAGCCCAGGTCGGGGTTGGCGGCCGCGGTCTCTGCGGGCAGGTAGGCCTGGAGTTCCTCCTCACGCTGGGCGCGGGTCTGCGGGCTGAAATTGAGATAGATCCGGCCGAAGTCCGCGGCGTAGGCCTCAGCCAGGCTGACCGGGAACTGGCTGGCCACTGGGCGGATCGGAGCGACCGGAGCGGCCGGAGACGCTGCGGAGGTGAGGTCCTGGCCGGAGACGATGGCACTCAGCCCGCGAAATGCGATGACCAGCAGGGTCCCCCATAGAACGGCGCGCAGCGGCCACAGCAGCCAGCGACCGCCTGCGCCGGCCCAGGTTCCGTTCGTCGGAGTACTGGCGGGTGGATAATCCCCGGCCGGCCATTCGTCGGCCAGCGGATTAATCTGCGGACCCAGCGGCCTCGGCCGCCGTGGTGGCGGAACGAGACCTGCCGAGTCAAGATAGTAAACGGTCGACCGCGCTCCGTCACCGGCATGGGGCCCACGATTCATTGCACCTCCGCACGTTCCCGCCCCCGCTCATACCGGAGACGGCCGTCCCTTTCGTGCCGGCCTCGTCATCCATTGTGCGCTATGACGTCTTCCTAGGGAACCGGCTGTTGCCGATCACCGCAGACGCTGCGCGAGCCGAGGTCCAGCACTGTGGGATACGGCGTGGATACTCAGGGGGTTCACGCGGTGGCGGCGCAGATCCGGATCCCGTCGTCGTGAGCGAGCAGGTCGCGGAGATCCATGAAAGACCAGGTCAGGATGCTCATACCTGAGGCCGGTAGCGCGGAGCGCAGGCACCGTACCGCTCGGCAGCAGGAGAGGGTTAGCCGGTTGCCAGCGAGCGAGCAATGGCGCCATATTCCGTTGACCTGCAGAAATTCTCAACCCAAGGGCCAGGCTTGTACGGAAAGTTAATGAATTCTTACGTTAGGTCGTTGGCCACCGCGGAGCTCTCGCGTCAGGCCGGTACGCGCCAGCATCCGGTGCTCAGTTACCG
>JBAPYC010000618.1:0-12107 GCA_049284535.1 Streptosporangiaceae bacterium | reverse complement strand
TAGAACGAGCCGATCTGGTTACCGTCGGCGTCGGTGGTGCAGACGAAGCGCGCCGTGTGCCGCAGGGTTGACTCCCGTACGGCCGCGGTGCTGACCCCGTGCTCCTCCAGCCAGTGCCGGTAATCCGCGAAGTCGGGACCGACGCCGCCGACGAGCAGCGGGCGCAGCCCAAGGAGACCGAGCCCGAAGGCGATGTTGGCGGCGACCCCACCGCGCCGGATCGCCAGGTCGTCCACCAGAAACGACAGCGAGATCTTATCCAGCTTGTCCGCGATGAGCTGCTCGGTGAAACTGCCGGGAAACGTCATCAAGTGGTCGGTCGCGATCGACCCTGTGACCGCGATGCGCACGGTGGCTGACCCGGCCCGGCGTCAGTGGAAGGAGTCGCCGCAGGCGCAGGAGCCCGTTGCGTTCGGATTGTCGATCGTGAAGCCCTGCTTCTCGATCGTGTCCACGAAGTCGATGGTCGCGCCCATGAGGTACGGGGCGCTCATCTTGTCGGTCACGACCTGGACGCCGCCGAAATCGCTGATGATGTCGCCATCGATCTCGCGGTCGTCGAAGTAGAGCTGGTAGCGCAGCCCCGAGCAGCCGCCCGGCTGGACCGCGATGCGCAGCCGCAGGTCGTCCCGCCCCTCTTGCGCGAGCAGCGTGCTCACCTTGGCCGCGGCGCCCCCGGTCAGGACGATCCCCTGCGTGGTGGCCTCTTGCTGAACAGTCACTTTTGCTCCCGCCTCATTCGTGTGCCGCTGATGCGGCGCTGGCGTACTCCGACGTGCAATCCCAACGATATGCGGTGCGACCGCATTCCAGCTACTTCCCTGCTATGCCTGAGGCGTGGCTCACAGCCCGGGGGCACCCCAGACCGGGAACCAGCGGGCCAGATCAGGCTCGAACTTCAGGTCACTGCCGATCACGCCCTTAACCTGCAATTCCAGGGCGTTGTCCCGGCGCTCGCCGGACGTCGGGGCGAACGGGTAGAACGTGCCCCGCTTGTACAGGTAGACCAGCGCCAGACGGCGTTCGGCGTCATCGCGGAAGGCGACCAGGGTGCACAGGAGCTGGGGGCCGAAGCCGTTGTCCACCAGCGAGGAGTTGACCGCGTGCAGATCGGTGACCAGGGCTTCGACCTGGTCTGACATGCGCGAGCTGACCAGCCAGTTGAAGCCGTAGTCGTCCTTGGTCACCTCGACCGGCAGGCCGCCGTCCTTGCCCGAGCTGAGGTCGAGCAGGTCTTGGACGTCCTTCTGGACGTCGGCGAACGACCGGCCCTCGACCGGGCGGAAGCAGACGGAGCCGGATCCTGTGGGCTTGAATCCGGCTCCCGCGTCCAGCGTGACCGCCGCCGACGGCAGCGCGAACAGGTCGTCCAGCTTGGGCTGGACCGGCTTGGTGCGGCCGAGCAGCGAGTCGAGGAAACCCACCGGCGCCTACCCGGCGGTCCGGTTGAGCTGCTGCTGGACCTTGTCCAGCTCGGCCAGCCGGCGCTCGAGGCTCGGGTGGGTGGAGAAGATCTGGCTCAGGCCGCCACTGGCGCTCAGGTGCATCGCCGGGGCGAAGAAGAACGCGTTCAGCGGCTGCGCGGTGCGCAGATCCTGGGTGGGAATCCGGGCCATCTGCCCGCTCACCTTGATCAGCGCGCTCTTCAGGGCGCTGGGCTGGCCGGTCAGCAGGGCGCCGCTGCGGTCGGCGGACAGCTCGCGGTACCGGGACAGCAGCCGGATGAGCACGAAGCTGACCGCGTAGACGACGATGCTCACCGCCATGATCACCAGCATGATGGGCAGCGCGCCCTGGTTGTTGTTCCGGCCGCGGCCGCCGCCGAAGAGCTCGCCGTAGAAGGCGAACCGGACCAGCAGCGCGGCGATGATGGCCAGGAACGACGCGATGGTCATGACCTGGACGTCCTTGTGCGCCACATGCGACATCTCGTGGGCGATGACGCCCTCGAGCTCGTCATTCTCGAGCCTGCGCAGCAGATCCGTGGTCACGCACAGCACCGCGTGGTCCGCGTTGCGGCCGGTCGCGAAGGCGTTCGGCATCCGGCTGTTGGCGATGGCCACGCGCGGCTTGGGCACGTCAGCCAGCGCGCACAGCCGGTCCACGATGGCGTGGACGCGCGCGGCGTCCGGCCCGTCGTTGGGGCCGACTTCGACGGCGCCGGCGGTGGCCAGCGCGATCTTGTCTGAGTAGAAGAGCGATCCGATGGCAAAGCCCCCGCCGAGGACCACTGCGAACAGCACGATCGCGGCATCGGACGCGTGGTACGCGGTGCCGATCCCGATGATCGCGGCGATAAATCCGACAAACACGAGCCCGAGCAGGAATATGGTCGCAGTCATGCGAACCGTCAGTCCCCGGTCGGGCGCATACCTGGTGCGCGCCGCCATGGCGCCTCCTCCGTTCGGCCCGGGCGGTGGTTCCCCCGGAGCCCAGCAGCATTACTGATTCAATCTACCCATACAACGCTGAACGCCAGCCGAACGTTACCCGCGAGTATGCTTTCCTCTCGGCCCGTTCAGCCCGGGATCAGCCCCTCATCGGTGAGCAGCTTGCGGACTTCGTCCATGCTGGAGTCCTCGTGCGGAAGGATCAGATCCGACGGCTCCAGGCTATCTGGGGGTACGGGTGATCCCTGTGTCCGCACCTGGGTCAGCAGGGCGCTCAGGGCGGCGCGGAACGCGGGCTCGTCGCCCTGCTCTACGGCGCTCTCGAGCTTTGTGTCGAGCTGGTTCAGCTCTGCGGTGACCGCTTCGTCGACCCGGAACTGCCCCCCGCCCAGGATCCTGACGATCACGAGGCCTCACCCTCCTGCGGCTCGGCAGGCAGCTCGGACGCCGGGATGCTGGCCGGCTGGGTCTGCTGCTGAGCCTGCTGGGGAGCGGGCGGGGCGTAGGGACCGTCCTGGCTGTCCTGCGCGTGGGCCGGCGCCGCCTGGCTGCTGCCGTTGGCGCCGCCCTCGAGCTGCTTGGGCGCGCCCGTGGTGATCTCACCCTTGAGCCGGCTCAGCTCGCGCTCGACATCGCTGCTCGCGCTCATCATGTCGAGCTCGGACTGGATGTCGTCGCGCCGGCTGCCGCCCACGGAGTCGTCGAGCGCACCGGAGGCCATCAACTCGTCGATCGCGCCCGCCCGGGCCTGCATCTGGGCCGTCTTGTCCTCGGCGCGCTGGATCGCCATGCCGACGTCGCCCATCTCCTCGGAGATGCCGGAGAACGCCTCGTTGATCCGGGTCTGCGCCTCGGCCGCGGTGTAGGTGGCCTTGATGGTCTCCTTCCGGGTCCGGAAGGCGTCCACCTTGGACTGCAGCCGCTGCGAGGCGACCGTCAGCTTTTCCTCCTCGGCCTGCAGCTGGGCATACTGCGCCTGCAGATCGTCCAGCTGGCTTTGCGCCGACGACTTGCGCTCGAGCGCGGCCCGGGCCAGGTCCTCGCGGCCCATGCTGAGCGCCTTGCGCGCCTGGTCCTCAAGCTTGTTGGCCTGCTGCTGTAGCTGGTTCATCTGCAGCTCGACCCGCTTGCGGGACGTGGCGACGTCCGCGACCCCCCGGCGGACCTTCGTCAGCAACTCGAGCTGCCGCTGGTAGGAGTAGTCCAGCGTCTCACGAGGGTCTTCCATCTTGTCCAGGGCCTTGTTGGCCTTGGCCTTGAAAACAAGTTGGACCCGCTTCATCACGCCCATACGCGCGGCCGTCCCCTTCATTAACTTCTTCGCCGACGCCAGGACCGCGCGCCCGGGCCGATAGAGTCCGGACACCCGGCTAGACGGCGGACGAGCCCGTGCGACTAGTCGCATTCCACCCTACGCGGTCACCCGGGCGCGAGCTACCACGTCCGCCCCCGCGCCGGGGTTCCGGTATCCCCCGGAGGCACTCCCCGGCACGCTCCCGCTGCCTGGTGGGCAAGCCGGTGTGCCATTGGACGGTTCTCACCGAACCGGCGCGCCATCGACCAAGTCGGGCGGACACCCAATACGGCATTAAGCTAGGCGCGTGTTCCGACGCCGTAGCGCCGGGGCGACCGATGGCACGGCCCAGGATTCCCCGGGCACGCATAGCCCGGACGACCCGGCAGACACCAAGACCCGCCCGGCCGCGCAGGCCGCCAAGGGGCGGCCCACGCCCAAGCGCAGCGTGGCCGAAGCCAAGCGCCGCCAGCCCATTACCGGGACGCGTCCGGCGGCCGGGCCACGCACCCCCGAAGACAAGGCCAAGGCCCGGAGTCAGCGGGCCACCAAGTACGACGCGATGAAGCGCGGCGAGACGTGGGCACTGAACCCGCGCGACCGAGGGCCTGCGAGGGCCCTGACCCGCGACTTCATCGACTCCAAGCGGCGGGTCAGCGAGTACTACATGTACATCCTCGTCGTGCTGCTGGCCACGGTGTTCCTCCGCAGCACGTCCGCATCGAGGTTCGTCTCGCCACTGGTCCTGGCGCTGGTCCTGATCATCGTGGTGGACGGCCTGCTGATCCGGCGCAGCCTCACCCGGCTGATGGCCGAGCGGCTGCCGGGCGAGTCCACCCGCGGCCTGACCATATACGCGGTCATGCGGGCACTGCAGATCCGCAGGTTCCGGATGCCGGCCCCGCGGGTGCAGCCGGGCCAGAAGTTCTGAGACCGGACGGTGGCCCCGTTCGCTGAGGCGCCCGGCCACTAGAGTTCGACATATGGAATACCGACACCTTGGCCGCAGCGGCCTGGTCATCAGCGAGATCGCCTACGGCAACTGGATCACCCACGGCGACCAGGTCGAGGAGCAGGCCGCCGCCGACTGCGTGCAGGCCGCGCTGGACGAGGGCGTTACCACGTTCGACACCGCCGACGTGTACGCGGGCGGACGGGCCGAGGAAGTCATGGGGCGGGCGCTGCACGGGCTGCGGCGGGACTCGCTGGAGATCTTCACCAAGGTGTACTGGCCGACCGGCGACGGCCGCAACGACCGCGGCCTGTCCCGCAAGCACATCATCAGGTCGGCCGAGAACTCGCTGCGCCGGCTGCAGACCGACTACATCGACCTGTATCAGGCACACCGGTACGACTACGAGACGCCAATCGAAGAGACCATGCGCGCCTTCGACGACCTCGTCCGCTCTGGCAAGGTCCTGTACATCGGGGTGTCTGAGTGGCGGGCCGAGGAGATCGCGGCCGCGCTCAAGGTCGCGGGCGAGCTGGGCCTGGACCGGATCGTCTCCAACCAGCCGCAGTACAACATGCTGTGGCGGGTGATCGAGCCCGAGATCGTTCCGCTGTGCGAGAAGGAGGGCATTGGCCAGGTGGTGTTCTCGCCGATCGCCCAGGGCGTACTGACCGGCAAGTACCAGCCCGGCGCCGCGCCGCCGGCGGATTCGCGCGCGACCGCCCAGGCAGGCTCGAACTTCATCAAGCGGCTGCTCACGGACGAGACGCTCACCGCCGTACAGCGGCTGAAGCCGCTCGCCGAGGAGGCCGGCCTGTCCATGGCCCAGCTGGCGGTGGCCTGGGTGCTGCAGAACCAGAACGTATCCGCGGCGATCATCGGGGCTACCCGCCCTGACCAGGTCCGGGAGAACGTCAAGGCGGCCGGGGTCCGGCTGGGGCCGGACCTGATGAAGCGGATCGACGAGGCCCTAGGCGACGTGATCGTCCGCGAGCCCACGCGGTCGGCTAGCCCGCGGTCACGCCCATAGCCGGGTCACGCCCATAGCCGGGTCGCGCCGGAGCTTGCTCACAGCGTGCTGGTCAGTCTTCCGGCTGCAAGCTCATCGGCCCGTACTCGGTCTTGGTGTCGTTCAGCAGCGTCACCTGGTCCACGCCGGCCGCAAGCAGGGCACGCCAGTTCTCACCGAGCCAGCTTTCCGCGTCCCCCTGGCTCGCGAAGATGGCCTCGGCGAGGTCATCGTGGTTGATCGCGGTGCCGTCCGCCTTCTCGTACCGCCAGGTCCAGGGCATCGGTGAATGGCCTCCCTCGTCGCGTGTGCTGACCGAGGGTAGCTCAGGGCCGGAGCTGGCGCGACGCCGGGGAGGCTCGCTGACGCTGGCCTGGGCCAGGACCCACGCCCTGGTGAGCGTTAACAACCGAACTAACCCGCAGAACAGGATCGCCCAGACGGCCTTGCCGCGGCCGGTGACCGGGCTCCAGCCCCACACGTCACTGAGCGCATCGACCATCTGCAGGCCCCGTCCGCACTCCTCGCTGCGATCCGGTTCCCGGAGCACTGGGGCTGTGTCGGACGGGTCGAGCACCGCGCACATGACCTCACCGGTCCGGCGCAGCAGCCGCAGCCCGAGCGGCTGGCCGTTGCCGATGCAGCGGGCCGCGTGGGACACCGCGTTGGCCACGAACTCGCCGACGATTGCCTCGGCGTCGTCCGCGAGCGTCGCCAGGCCCCATTCCCGTAGTGTGTTCCGGGTGAACTTCCGCGCGGTGCGGCCGGACTGGGCCCCAAGGCCGAGAGGACAGGCCGCCACCGCCGGGGAATCCCACCAGTCAGACGGCATCCGGACCACGCGCGGGCGCTCCTGCCCGCACTGCAGCCGGGCGCTCAAGTCAAGCGGCCGGCGCACGGCAGGATCAACCTTTGTCCGTGTCGGCAACCCTACTTGGCTCAAGCCCATCGCGACCCCGCGAACCGTTGTATACGGCAATCCCTGCTGATCGACGCACTCACATCCTGCCCGAGACGGCTGGTTTCATGCAAGCCCAAATGCACGTTCATTTGTAATGTGCAGCGAAATGGTGCACTGGTCACAACCGTTTCACTTCCCCCGCCGCAGGAGCATGGGGTGAGCGCACAGAAGTCGCCAGATCCGCTGGCCCGATGACGCGCAGTAGCCCGCGCGCGCCCCCGTGGCCTTCGCTGCGACGTTCCCCGGGGCCAGGACCGGGGGCCCGCCGCAGGCTCGTTAGGGTGTGCTTTTACCGATAGCCCCTCCGGCGTGGCAGGGAGCCGCTGATGCTTGTCGCTGGCGTCGATTCGTCCACCCAGTCCACCAAGGTGCTGCTCTGCGAGGCCGACACCGGAGCGATCGTCGGGCAGGCTAGCGCCCCGCATCCCGACGGCACCGAGTGCGATCCGGAGCTGTGGTGGCAGGCACTGGCCCAGGCCGGTGACGGGCTGCTGTCCCAGGCCGGCGCGATTGGGGTTGCGGCGCAGCAGCACGGCATGGTCGTAACCGATGAGAAGGGGCAGGTGATCAGGCCCGCTCTGCTGTGGAACGATGTGCGCTCGGCGCCGCAGGCGGCCCGCCTGATAAGCGAACGGGGCGGTCCCGCCTGGTGGGCCCGGCAGACCGGCAGCGTCCCATCGGCCTCTTTCACCGTGACCAAGCTGCGCTGGCTGGCCGAGCACGAGCCGGAGGCGGCGGCCCGGACGGCGCTGGTGCTGCTCCCGCACGACTGGCTGACCTGGCGACTCGGTGACCGGGCCGATCCAGCGGCGACCGATCGCGGGGACGCCTCGGGAACCGGCTACTTCTCCCCCACAGCCGGGCGCTGGCTGCCGGAGGTGGCTGAGGCGGCGCTGGGGCACTTGCCCGCGCTGTCGCGGATCGCCGGGCCAGCCGAGATCGTGGCACATACACCGGATGGCACCCCGCTGTCCGCGGGTACTGGCGACAACATGGGCGCCGCGCTCGGCCTGGGCCTGGCCCTGGGTGAGGTGGTTGTCTCGATCGGCACCTCCGGCACCGCGTACGCGGTTGCGGCCGAACCCGCCGCTGACGAGTCCGGCCTGGTAGCCGGCTTCGCCGATGCCACCGGGCGCTTCCTGCCGCTGGTGGCCACGATCAACGCCGCGCGGGTGCTCACGGTCACGGCCCGCATGCTCGGCACCGACGCCGCTGGCCTGTCCCGGCTGGCGCTCGCCGCCCCGGCCGGGGCGCAGGGCCTGACCATGCTGCCCTACCTGGACGGCGAGCGGAGCCCCAACCGGCCGGATGCCAGCGGCGTCCTGCGCGGCCTGACCAGCAGCAATACCACGCCGGAGAACCTCGCGCGGGCAGCGGTCGAGGCCGTGCTCTGTTCGCTGGCGGATGCCATCGACAACCTGGCCGACTGCGGGATCACCGCGCGGCGGGTCATCCTCATCGGGGGCGCAGCCCGGTCCGAGGCGGTCCGCCGGGTCGCGCCCGTTATCTTCGGCCTCCCGGTGACGGTGCCCGAGCCCGCCGAGTATGTGGCCCTGGGCGCCGCCCGCCAGGCCGCCTGGGCCCTGTCCGGCACGACCGAGCCACCGCAGTGGGCGCGGGCCGATACGAGCAGGGAGTACACCGCGGCACCAGTTCCCGAGGTCCGCGCGCGCTACGCCGCCCTCCGCGACGCCACCCTCGGCTGGGGACCATGATCATGGTCCGAAATGGCTAAATAGTGTTCAAAAATGCCCATGATCATGAAACTGAGGGGTCGAGGCGGCGAGTGGCCGGGCGCGCGGGGCAGCGGGGTGCGGGCGGGCGTGAAAGCATAGGGGTCTCAGCAGCCAAGGAAAGGATCGCCAGGTGAGCACCGATTTCGTTCCGTCACGCGAGGATCGTTTCTCGTTCGGAATCTGGACGGTCGGCTGGCAGGGCGTCGACGTCTTCGGGTCCGCGGTCCGGCCGCCCATGCCCGCGGAGCGGGCCGTGTACAAGCTGGCCGAGCTCGGCGCCTACGGGGTGAACTTCCACGACAACGACGTGTTCGCCTTCGACGCCACGCCGGCCGAGCGGGACGAGCGGATCGGTGCGTTCCGCAAGGCCCTGGAGGAGACCGGCCTGGTCGTGACGACGGCGACCACCAACCTGTTCGGCCACCCGGTGTTCCGGGACGGGGCGTTCACCGCCAACGACCGCGACATCCGGCGGTTCGCGCTGGCCAAGGTCATGCGGAACCTGGACCTGGCCGCCGAGCTCGGCGCGAAGACTTACGTCTTCTGGGGCGGCCGAGAGGGCGCGGAGTCGGGTGCGGCCAAGGACATCCGGGCTGCGCTTGACCGCTACGCCGAGGGCCTGAACCTGCTCTGCGCGTACACCCGCGACCAGGGCTACGACATCAGGTTCGCGATCGAGCCGAAGCCGAACGAGCCCCGCGGTGACATCCTGCTGCCCACCCTGGGGCACGCGCTGGCCTTCATCAACGGCCTGGCCGACCCGGACATGGTCGGGATCAACCCGGAGGTCGGGCACGAGGAGATGGCCGGGCTGAACTACGCGCACGGCATCACCCAGGCGATGTGGCACGGCAAGCTCTTCCACATCGACCTGAACGGGCAGAACGGCCCCCGGTACGACCAGGACCTGCGGTTCGGGGCCGGGAACGCGCGCGGGGCGTTCTGGGTGGTGGACGCGCTGGAGACCGGCGGATACGACGGCCCGGTCCACTTCGACTTCAAGCCGCCGCGCACCGAGGACGACGAGGGCGTGTGGGCCTCGGCGGCCGCCTGCATGCGGAACTACCTGATCCTGCGCGAGAAGGTCCGGGCCTTCCGGGCCGACCCGGAGGTGGCCGAGGCGCTGCGCGTCTCCGGCGTGGACCAGCTGAGCACGCCGACCCTGGCGGCCGGCGAGACCTGGCGCGACGTGCGCGAGGCGCAGATCGATGCCGACGCGGTGGGTCAGCGGGGCCTGGGCTACGAGTGGCTGGACCAGCTGGCCCTGGACCACCTGTACGGCGTTCGTTAAGGACCGGGTTCGTTAAGGACGGGTCCGGTAAGCGGGCCGGCTAGCCGCCGGTCCTGGGTACCCACACGCGCATCGGCCCGCCGTCGCGGTTGTCCCACTGGAAGTACGGGACGGCGACGGCGATGACGGCGGTGCCCTGCGGCAGCTGCTGGCCTCCGGCGGTGACCTCGATGGTCTGGCCGATGCCGTCCAGGGTCACCGGCCGCTCGCCCAGCACACCGCCCGGGGTGATGGCCAGATCGTCCAGCCGGACCCCGCCGGGCTGGTCGGTCTGCTCGAAGCAGTACACCAGGGGCCCGCGCTCGACGGCCACGCAGCCGCGCACCGCGTCCACCCGGCGGTCCGGGTAGGTCCAGCGCGGGGTCATGTCCAGGTGCACGGTGATCAGGTCGCCCGGCTGCCAGGCGTGGCGAAGGCGGAGGTATCCGGGCGGAAAACCGGCCCGTTCGGCATCGTGACTGCTCCAGACGCGGGTGTCCGCGCTCCAGGCCGGCACCCGCAGCGCCACCGTCCGCTCCCCCGCCGGGGCGGCCAGCACCCGCAGGTCCACCGCGCCGGACCACGGGTAGTCGGTGGTGACCTCCAGGTCGAGCCCGGCCCCGGCCAGCCGGGACCCGGTGTACTGGTGGATGTAGAGCGTGTCGCCGGATTCGGTGGCGAGGTAGTGCTCCAGGGAGGCGATCAGGCGCATGATGTTCGGCGGGCAGCAGGCGCAGCTGAACCAGACCCGCCGCCGCCCGGGGTCGTCCTTCTCGAAGTGATCCTCGCGGCGCTGGAGCGGGTTCACGTAGAAGAACCGCTCGCCCCCGGCGGCGATGGCGGCGCCGAACCCGTTGTAGAGCACCCGCTCCATGTGGTCGGCGTACCTGGCGTCGCCGGTGGCCAGCAGCAGCCGCCAGCTCCACTGGAAGCTGGCGATGGCCGCGCAGGTCTCGTTGTAGGCCCGGTCCGGAGGCAGCTCGAAGCGGTCGCCGAAGCCCTCATCCGCGTGCCGTGAGCCGTTGCCGCCGGTCAGGTAGGTCTTGGCCGCCACCATGTCATCCCACCGGCGCAGCGAGGAATCCAGCAGCGACTGCTCCCCCATCTCGGCCGCGACATCGGTCACGCCGGCCTCCAGGTACAGCGCCCGCACCACATGCCCGACCTCGGTGTCCGAGGCACGCACCGGCGTGTGATCCTGCAGGTAACGGCGGCCCATGCCGGAGTCCCCGGCCAGACCGCGGCCACGCTGGTCGACGAACTGCCGGGCCAGGTCGAGGTAGGCGGCGGTGCCGGTTTCCCGGTAGAGCTCGGCCAGCGCGGTCTCGATGACCGGATGACCGTCCAGGCCCCGCTGCGACCCGGCGAACTCGCGGACCAGGTGATCTGCCAGCCTTACGGCCACGGCGAGGAGGCGGCCGTCATCCGCGCCGCGGCGCAGTGCGATCGCGGCCTGGATCAGGTGGCCGGCGCAGTACATCTCGTGGCTCCAGGCCAGCCTGGTGTACCGCGGCTCGCCGCTGACCTGGAAATAGGAGTCCAGGTAGCCGTCGGGGCGCTGGGCCTGCTCGAGCAGGGCGGTGACCTCGGCGGCGAACGCGGCCAGCTCGGGACGGGGGCCGTGGGCCAGCTCCCAGCCGATCGCTTCCAGGGTCTTGTAGATGTCGGAGTCCATGAACACCGGCCCCCGGTACCCGGTGCCATTATGCGGGCCGGCCCCGTTCCCCGGGGTACGGGACGCCCGGGCGGCCAGGCGCACGTTGCCCAGGTTGCCCGCGTCCTCGAGCTGGCGCAGGGCCAGCGGCAGGCTCGAGGACAGGTTGCGGCGCTGCCAGTCATGCAGCAGTCCGCTGGTTATCCGGGCCCAGGTCAGCGGCTGGTGCGTCCCGGCGGCCGTCGCGATGGGAGCGACGGGTCCGCTGACGCGAAAGGAATAGGATTTCCTCGTCCCCACGGGATCGTAGGCTAGATGCTGCTGGCGGGGGCGTCAACAGCGTGCCCGAACGTGAGGAGTGCGCATGAGGCGGGTGACCATCCGGGAGGTGGCGGCCGAGGCTGGCGTGTCCATCGGCACTGCCTCCAAGGCCCTCAACGGCCAGGGCAAGCTGCGGGCCGAGACCCGCGAGCGGGTGGCCGAGGTAGCGCAGCGGCTCGGGTTCGCCCCGAACACGCTGGCCCAGGCCCTGCTGGCGGGCCGCTCGTTCACGGTGGGGCTGATCACCACCGACAGCTTCGGCCGGTTCAGCATCCCGGTCATGCTGGGCGCCGAGGACGCCCTGGGGACCGGCCAGGTGTCGGTGTTCATGTGCGATACCCGGGACGACCCGGCGCGCGAGCGGCGGTACGTGGAGATGCTGGCGGCCCGCCAGGTGGACGGGCTGATCGTGGCCGGGCGGCGGGTCGAGCCGCGGCCGCCGGTGGCAGCTGGGCCGGGCATCCCGGTGATCTACGCGATGACCCAGCCCGCCGGCGACGGCGGCCCGGCGGTGCTGCCC